>DATFQL010000061.1:0-3494 GCA_035264305.1 Candidatus Limnocylindrales bacterium
GCGGGGCCGTTCGGGCTCCGGCAAGACGACCCTGCTCAACGTGCTCGGCGGGCTCGACCAGCCGACGGCCGGGAGCGTCCTCGTCGACCGGACCGAGATCTCGGGGCTCAGCGAGGCCGCGTCGGCAGAGGTTCGCCGTCATACGATCGCCTTCGTGTTCCAGACGTTCGGCCTGATCCCGATCCTGTCCGCCGCGGAGAACGTCGAGGTGCCCCTTCGGCTCGTCGGCGCCGAGCCGCGGGAGCGCGACGACCGGGTCGCGGAGCTGCTCGACCTCGTCGGGCTCGCCGAACGGGCGCGCCATCGGCCCCACGAGCTGTCGGGCGGCGAGCAGCAGCGGGTCGCGATCGCCCGCGCGCTCGCCAACCGGCCGCGGCTGCTCCTCGCCGACGAGCCGACCGGCCAGCTCGACTCCGAGACAGGGCAGCGGATCATGCTCCTCATCCGGACCGTCGTTCGTGCCGAGGGCGTGACGGCGATCGTCGCGACCCACGATCCGGTGATGCTGGAGGTCGCCGACCGCGTGATCGAGCTGCTCGACGGCGAGCTGATCGAGCCGACCGCGGTTGCCGCCGGCCCGGCGCCCCGAGGCTGATCGTCCGCGTCACGTCGTCCACCCGCAGCCGTCCGCGGCACACCATGCGGTTTGCACAATCGCGGCACGGTTGCGGGGCCGTGGTCCCCCGTCGTGCCGTTCGCCGGAACCGCCGGCATGTGCGACACTCCTTCGGCCCATGACGTCGCTTCCCGGTACCGCCGTGCCCTCCGTCCAGCCCGAATCCATCCGGTCCGACCTTCGCAACGTGGCGATCGTCGCCCATGTCGACCATGGCAAGACCACGCTCGTCGACGCGATGCTCCGCCAGACGGGCGTGTTCCGCGAGAACCAGGCCGTGGTGGACCGGATCATGGATTCCGGGGACCTCGAGCGCGAGAAGGGCATCACGATCCTCGCCAAGCAGACGACGATCGAGGTCGACGGCGTCCGGTTGAACATCGTCGACACGCCCGGTCACGCGGACTTCGGCGGCGAGGTCGAGCGGTCACTGCTGATGGTCGACTCGGTCCTGCTCCTCGTCGACGCGGCCGAGGGCCCCCTGCCACAGACCCGGTACGTGCTGCAGAAGGCGATGGCCCGCCGGCTGCCCGTCGTCGTCGCCCTCAACAAGATCGACCGGTCTGACGCCCGCCCCGCCGAGGTGCTCGACGACGTGTACGAGCTGTTCATGGACCTCGGCGCGGACGAGAGCCAGATCGAGTTCGCGGTCGTGTACACGAACGCCAAGGCGGGCACGGCGACCCGCGACCTCGACGTGCCGGGCACCGACCTCCGGCCGCTCCTCGACCTGCTCGTCGAGGTGACGCCGCCGCCGGCGTTCCAGCCGGACCACCCGCTCCAGCTGCTGGTCACGAACCTGTCCGCGAACGAGTACGTCGGCCGGATGGCGATCGGGCGCATCGTCAACGGGACGATCCGCGTCGGCCAGCGGATCGCGGTGGTCCGCGACGAACCGGACGACACCGCCGGGACGGTCGAGCCCGGCCGGACCGTGACGTTGAGCGGCGGCGTGACCTCGCTCCAGACGGCCCGGGGGATGGACCGCATCGAGATCCCCGAAGCAGGCCCCGGCGAGATCGTCTCGCTCGCCGGGCTGCCCGAGGTCACCATCGGCGACACGATTACCGATCCGCAGGACCCGCGCCCGCTGCCGCGGCTCGATGTGGACGAGCCGACGCTCCGGATGACGTTCGGCGTCAACACGTCACCCCTCGGCGGCCGCGACGGCAAGTACGTGACGTCGCGCCAGATCAAGGCCCGGCTGGAGCGCGAGGTCCTGGGCAACGTGAGCATCCAGGTCCACCCGACGGAGTCCGGCGACACGTTCGAGGTCCGGGGCCGCGGCGAGCTGCAGCTCGCCGTCCTCATCGAGCAGATGCGCCGCGAGGGCTATGAGCTGACCGTCAGCCGGCCGGAGGTCATCCTCCACGAGGTCGGCGGCGAGACCCAGGAGCCGTACGAGCGCATCACGATCGACATCCCGCCCGACTACATCGGGGAGGTCCAGCAGGCGCTCGCCGGCCGCAAGGGCCGCCTCGAGCAGATGAGCACCGACACGGACGGCCGCGTGCGGATGGAGTTCGTGCTGCCCGTCCGTGGCCTCATCGGCTACCGCGGGCAGCTGCTGACCGACACCCGGGGAACGGCGCTGCTGCACCAGATCGGCGAGGGGTACGGCCCGTGGGCAGGCGAGGTGACGCACCGCACGAACGGCGTCCTCGTGAGCGACCGGACCGGCACGTCGAACGCCTATGCGCTGTTCAACCTCCAGGAACGCTCCGAGCTGTTCATCGGGGCCGGGGTCGACGTGTACGAGGGGATGATCGTCGGCGAGAACGCCCGCGCGGGTGACATGGACGTCAACCCGTGCAAGGAGAAGAAGCTCACGAATATCCGGACGCACGCCCACGATGAGGCGCTCCGACTGACCCCGCCGCGGCCGCTGACGCTCGAGAGCGCGATCGAGTTCATCGGCACTGACGAGCTGGTCGAGGTCACGCCGACGGCGATCCGCCTGCGCAAGCGCCTGCTCGTGAAGCACGAGCGGGAGCGCGAGCGAGGCCGCGCGTTCGACGTCGCCCGGGCACAGGCGTAGGTCAGCGGGGCGGGGCCGCGGCGTCCTCACCCGGAGGTGGCGGCGGACTGTCCGGCGCGGGCGGCGGCGGTGCCGCCCCGGGACCATCCGGCGGCTCGAGCGCGGTCGTTCGTCGCGATCGCATCACGAGGAGGATCGCGACGACCAGGCCGATGCCGGCGAGCAGCAGCAGCAGCGGGAGCCAGTCCGGGATGCCGCTTGGCTCCTCGGTGGTGATCGACGACTCGACGACCGTCAGGACGATCCCTGACTTGGGGTTGCCGTTCGTGATCACCGCGACTCCCGTCGGCGTGTTCCACAGCGTCGTCCCGGTCCAGACCGAACCCCGCGCGACATACGTCGTCGTCGGGATGATCGTGCTCGGGTCGTAGGGCGCCGAGAACGGGATCGGCTGGGCGACGATCGGCGTGATCATCTGGAACCCGACGGTCGCGCCCGTGCTGGTGTCGATCAGGATCGAGGTCCCGTAGGAGTCGGGGTCGGTGACCGGCTCGAGGTCGGTCCCCGTGATCGACCCCGTGACCGCACCCTTCAGTAGGTCGGGCCGGTACTCGAGCTTGAGCTGAACGCCGGTGATCTCGCGTCGCGGAACCGGGACAGCGGTGCCCGCCGGGGTTGCCCAGGCCGAGTCGCCGTCGACAATCCCCGCGAACAGCTGGTACTGGTTGTCGTCGCTCACGGCGGCGAACGGATAGGCGAGCTGGAAGGCGATGGGCTGTGGCCCGGGATCCTCGATCGCGACGGAGGCGACGACCGTCCCCGCGTCGGGACCGGCCGTGACGTCGACCAGGAACACGACGGCGCGCGAGTCCGCGCCGAGGTCGTGGGGCTCGTCATACG
>DATFQL010000062.1:0-2246 GCA_035264305.1 Candidatus Limnocylindrales bacterium
CCGGCGTTCCCCACCCGCGGATCGGGTACTTCGGCGTCATCGACGAGCGCGTCGATCTCCAGCTGGTGGGCGAGGTCGCGCGGCGACGACCCGACTGGCACGTCGTCCTCATCGGGCCGATCGCGAAGATCAACCCGGCCGACATTCCCGCACTGCCCAACGTCCATCACCTCGGGCGCAAGGACTACGCCGACCTGCCGGCATATCTCGCGGGCTGGGACGTGGCGCTGATGCCGTTCGCGCACAACGACGCGACCCGCTTCATCAGCCCGACGAAGACCCCCGAGTACCTCGCCGGCGGCAAGCCCGTCGTGTCCACGTCGATCCGCGACGTCGTGGAGCCGTATGGCCGCGAGCGGCTGGTCCGGATCGCCGACACCCCCGACGCGATGGTCGCCGCGATCGACGCCACCCTCGCCGAGGACGATGCGCCGCTGATCGCACGCGCGGACGATGTTCTCGGGCGCCAGTCGTGGGACGCGACCTGGGCGGCGATGGCCCAGCTGGTCGAGGGCGTCACCGTCGGGCGGCGGACACCGGTTGCCGTCTCGGCCGGCATCACGACCGGGCTGCGACGCCGCCTCCCCGAGGCCCCGATGTTCGATCCGGCGGGGATCACGACCCGACGCCGCCCGACCCCGGTCTCGACCCCGGCCACCGTCTCACGTGCCGCGGCTGCGTCGCACCCGACGATCTCGCGCCCGGCCTCGGCGTCGCGGCTCGACCGCTCGAGGAGCACCTAGCGATGGGGTACGACTGGCTCGTCGTCGGCGCAGGCTTCGCGGGCAGCGTGCTCGCGGAGCGGCTGGCGTCGACGCCGGGACGTCGGGTGCTCGTCGTCGACCGTCGGGACCACGTCGCGGGCAACGCGTACGACGAGCCGGACGGTGCGGGCGGGCTCATCCACCGGTACGGCCCGCACATCTTCCACACGAACGCGCCGTCCGTCGTCGAATACCTCTCGGAGTTCACCGAGTGGCGCCCGTACGAGCATCGCGTGCTCGCGTGCGTGCGCGACCGCCTCGTCCCGATCCCGATCAACAGGACGACGATCAACGAGCTGTACGGCCTGAAGCTTGCCGACGATGACGCCGTCGAGGCGTTCCTCGCGGAGCGCGCCGAACCTCGGGATCCGGTGCGGACGTCAGAGGACGTCGTCGTCGGGCGGGTCGGCCAGGAGCTGTACGAGCTGTTCTTCCGCGGCTACACGCGGAAGCAGTGGGCCCTCGACCCATCACAGCTCGACGCCTCGGTCACGGCCCGCGTGCCGACGCGCACGAATACCGACGACCGGTACTTCACCGACCGCTACCAGGTCATGCCGCTCGACGGATACACCGCGATGTTCGAGCGGATGCTCGACCGGCCGGGCATCGAGGTCCGGACGGGGACGGACTGGCGCGACGTCCGCGACAGCGAGGACTACGGCCGTGTCGTGTTCACCGGCCCGGTCGACGAGTACTTCGACCGCCGGTTCGGCCCGCTGCCGTACCGGTCGCTCCGGTTCAAGTTCGAGACGCTCGACGGCCAGCGGCTCCTCCCCGTGGGAACGGTGAACTATCCCGACGAGACCATCCCGTACACCCGCGTGACCGAGTTCGGCCACCTGACCGGGCGATGGGGCGACCAGACGACGCTCGTCCGCGAGTTCCCGACGGCCGACGGCGATCCCTACTATCCGATCCCGCGTCCGCAGAACGCCGAGCTCTACAAGCGGTACGAGGCGCTCGCCGCGGCCGACTCACGCGCCGTCTTCGTCGGCCGGCTGGCGACGTACAAGTACTACAACATGGACCAGGTGGTCGCCCAGGCGCTGGCCGTCCACCGCCGGATCGAGGACGGCGAGGAGCGCGTCGCCTGACCGCCGATCACGCACCGGCGGTCGCCTCGTCGTCGACATCCCTGCCGGCCCGGTTCGTCACGACAAGCGTCGCGCGGGTGGCAGCCCAGCGCTCGAGCTCGCGGAATCGCTCGGCCGAGACGGTGCCCGGCTCCGCGGCATACGTTCCCAGCGACAGGCCGGGTCGGCCGGCAGCTCGAGCGCCTCGAAGGACAAGGTCAGCTCACCAACGAGCGGATGGTTGAGCTGCTTCACCCGCGCTTGGCCGGCTGGTTCCATGGCGTCATGGCATACGACCCGACGCCCCTCGCATCCTCGTCCACCCGGCCTTCTCCCGTTTCCTCCCTCCCGTTGCACGGGGACCGGAGGCGACCGATCAAGATCGTCGAGCACCCGACGTTCCGTG
>DATFQL010000063.1:0-3838 GCA_035264305.1 Candidatus Limnocylindrales bacterium
GCTGCCCTGCAACAGGGCGATGGTCGCGCACGCGACGACCACCAGCAGCGCGCCGAGCGACCGCACGGGATCGGCGCTGAGGAGTCCGGCGAACGGCCACACGACGGAGCGCATTCCGACGATCACGAGCCGGTCGAGGACACCGCTCGCGGCGCCGCGACCATCGCCGCCGAGGTAGGCGCCGATCGCGCGCAGCTCCGAGAAGTTCGCCCCCAGCTCGTGGACGGCGAGCGGCACGTAGCCGGCGAGGATGATCACGAAGCCGCCCGCTCCCGCCGCCATGACCGATCGCCGTCGGCCCGCCTGCCCCTCGCGTCCCGACCTGCGGACGTCGGCGAGCCAGGCGACGACGAGTGGCGGAAGGACGACCAGCCCGAGCACGTGCGCCTGCATCGTCACCATCGCTCCCACTGCCGCAAGCAGCCACCAGCGCGCGGAGCCGGAGCGCCACGCATGGATCGCGGCCGCATAGGCGACGGCCGCGGCGGCGGGGATGATGTTCGGGTTCCAGATGAACGTCGACGCGTCGATCTCGGCCGGGGAGATCGCCATGAGCAGCCCGGCGACGAGGGCCGCGACCGGTCCCCCGAGCAGCCGCCCGAGCCACCACGTCCCGGCGACCGCAGCGACACCCCACAGCGCGATCCACCCGGTCACGGCGACCGGGTCCGGGCCCAGCAGGAGCACGGCCGGTGCGAGCGCGTAGTAGTACACGGCGCCGTGGTGGAACGTCCCGATCGAGGTCGGCGGGCCGAGCAGCGGGATGTCGCCCCGGAGGATCCCGGAGAGCACGAGCATGTCCTGGCCCTGGTCGGCGTCGAAGGGCCCGCGAACGTCGAGGCCGGGCAGGCGCAGCGCAGCCGCGAGGAGCACGATCCCCAGGAGCACCGCGAGCTCCAGGCGCGACGGCCGCGACGGTCGCGACGGGTGCGACGGGTGCGACGGGTCCGAGGCGGCCTCGCCCTCGGTCACCGCTTCGCGCCGTGGGGGTCGGGCGGTGCGCTCCGGCCACGGGAGCTGCGGAGGCGGAACGCCTCGGGCGGCAGCTCGGCGAGCGGCTCGCCGGCGGCGAGGGCCGTCGCGCGGGCGAGGTTGATCGCGTCGTAGCCCTCGTCCATCCCGGGGGTCTCCAGCACGTACATCACGTGGCCGAGGCCCGGGTGCACGAGGAACCGGGCCAGCCCGTCGGCGCCGATCCGGCCGCCCCCGACGTGCTCGTGGCGGTCCGCGCGCGATCCCAGCTCGGACCGGGAGTCGTTGAGGTGCACCATGCGGAGGCGTCCGAGGCCGATCGCCGCGTCGAAGTCGGCGAGCACCTCGTCGACCCCCGCGGCCGTGTCGATCGCGTAGCCGGCGCCCCACAGGTGCGCTGCGTCGAGGCAATAGCCGAAGCGAGCCTCGGGGACGCCCGCATCGCGGATTGCCCCCTCGATCGTCACGAGCTCCTCGATGGACGCGCCGAGTCCGAACCCGCCGCCGGATCCGTTCTCGAGGACGACCACCACGTCCGTGCCGGTCGGCTGCGAGTCCCATGCCCGCTCGAGGACGTCGACGAGTCCTGCCGTCAGACGCCGTACGCCGGCCTCCACGCCCGCTCCCCGGTGCGACCCGATGTGCACGTTCACGAACGCCGCGCCGTACGCCCGCGCGACGCGCAGCTCGTTGGCGAGGACAGCAACCGACTGGTCGTGGAAGGTGCGCTCGGGGCCCGCGAGGTTGATGAGGTACGGCGCGTGGACCGCGATCGGGCCGATGTCCGCGGCCGCGAGCTGCTGCCGGAACTGCGCCAGCTCCTCGGGGAGTGACGGGCGGCGTCGCCACGATGTCGGGTTGTCCGTGAAGATCTGCACGGCCGAGGCGCCGATCGCGACGGCCCGCCCGGCCGCCTTGCGCATGCCCGCTCCGAGCGGCAGGTGCGGTCCGATGCGACGACCGTTCGGAAGCATGCGCGAAGCGTAGCGGGGGCAGGCCGCGTCGCGGACCGTAGACTGGCGGCGTGGACGAGACGCTGCTCACCGGCCTCCGGGCGCTCGTCGATGTGCACCGGCTGCGGATCGTCGCCCGGCTCGCGACTCGGCCGGCCGACCCGGAGACCCTCGCCGGGGAGCTGCGGCAGCCGCTGCCGTCCGTTCGGCGCCACGTCAACGTGCTCGTCGACGCCGGCCTTGCGGAGGAGCGGCCGGACGCGCCCGGCACGTTCGGAGCGCGTCTCGACCGCATCGGCGAGCTGGGCCGAGGGCTCGCGGCACTCACGGCGGAGCGAAGCGGGCAATCGTTCGGCCCCGAGGGCGACTGGCCGCACGACGGCGAGCCGCTCGCCGAGACCCTTGCCCGCCTCGACCTGACCCGCGACGAGGACAAGGTGCTCCGCGCGTACCTCGTCGACGGACGGCTGCGCGGGATCCCCGCCCAGGGCAAGAAGCGCCAGGTGATCCTCCGGTTCCTGCTCGAGCGCGTGTTCACCGAGGACCGTCCATACCCCGAGAAGGAGGTCAACCAGCGCCTCGCGCTGTTCCACCCCGACGTCGCCGCCCTCCGGCGATACCTCTACGACGAGCGCTATGTCGACCGCGACCATGGGCTGTACACGCGTCCGAGACCGCGACCGCCGCTCTCGTCATCCGCCGCGGCTGACGCCCCTGGTGGTTAGCCTCGCCCGTTCCGGGATGACGCCTTCGACCGCGGCGCGTACTCCCCGCCGACGACCGGCTCGATAACCCCGTATCCGCCGTCGCGCCTGCGGTACAGGACGGCCACGCGCTCGTTCTCGGCGTTCACGAACACGTAGAAGTCGTGGCCGATCTCCTCCATCGCCGTCACGGCGTCCTCCTCGAACATCGGCTCGATCGCGAACCGCTTCGTCTTCACGATCTGACGGTCCCGGGACCCGTCGGCCGTGCCGTCGGCGATCCGCCGCAGCAGGACCTTCTCCTCCTCGGGGCGACTCCGGACCCGCGGCTTCTCCTTGTGGTCCCTCGCCTGACGCTCGACCTTGTCGACCACCTGGTCGATCGCGGCCTGGTAGCTGCCGCCGGTCGCCTTGCTCTTGAGCGTCGTGCCGTCGATGACGAGAGTCACGTCGGCGATGTGGGCGTCCGAGGCGCTCCGATGTGCCTCGTTCGCGAGCTCGAGGACGACATCCGTCCGGTCGTCGAGGAGGCGGTCGAGGCGTGACAGCTTCCGGTCCGCGTACTCCCGCACCCGGTCCGGCACCTCGAGGTTCTTGCCCCTGACGATCGTCCTCACGGCGTGCCTCCCGGCGCGCAACCGGCGCCTGGCGATGCGGCGGAGGGCCGTCGGATGCGGACCCATCCGGAGGGCGAGTATAGG
Organism: Candidatus Limnocylindrales bacterium; assembly: GCA_035264305.1. Lineage (GTDB taxonomy): Bacteria > Chloroflexota > Limnocylindria > Limnocylindrales > CSP1-4 > CAIXZV01. The sequence continues at coordinate 3,331 of DATFQL010000063.1, forward strand.
CCTGCGCCACTCATCGCTCGTGCGCGACCGTGACTGCGCTGACGGCTGCTGCACCGCCGTCGATCAGCGCGTCAGCCGCAGCACACAGCGTCGCGCCGGTCGTGACGACGTCGTCGACGAGAACGATCCACCGTCCGCGAACCGCCCGCCGGACGGCATCACCCGGACGGACGGCGAAGGCATGCCGGACGTTGTCCGCGCGGTGGAGACGGTCGAGCCGGTACTGCGCGACGGTCGCGTGCGTCCGGACCACCGCCTCGACCATCGGCAGCCGGAGCTCGCGCGCGGCGACGGCGGCGATGAGCGACGCCTGGTCGTACCCTCGCTCTCGACGCCGGCTCTCGTGGACCGGAACCGGCACGACGACCGTGCCACCGGCGCCCGCGATCCGCCACCGAGCCGCGACGGCCTCGCCGAGGGGCTCCGCAAGGCGACGCTCGCCCGCGTACTTCAGCTGGTGGAGCGCACGCCGCACGACAGCCGCGAACGGCGCACACCATTCGAGCTG
>DATFQL010000064.1:0-2034 GCA_035264305.1 Candidatus Limnocylindrales bacterium
GACAAGCACCCGCGCGCCGACCGCCTCAGCCTCACGACGGTCACGCTGGGCGACGGCGAGCCGCTCTCGATCGTCTGCGGCGCGACGAACATCGCCGCCGGTCAGCGGATCCCCGTCGCGTTGCCGGGCGCGGTGCTCCCCGGCGACCGCCGCATCGAGCGAGCCGAGAAGATGGGCGTCGTCTCGAACGGGATGCTGTGCTCGGGCGCCGAGCTCAACCTCACCGCCGACGCGGACGGGATCCTGATCCTTCCCGAGGACACGCCGCTCGGCGTGCCGCTCGCGGACCTGTACGGCGACGTCGTGCTCGACGTGGACGTGAAGCCGAACCGCGGTGACGCGCTGTCGATCCTCGGGCTCGCCCGCGAGGTCGCCGCCGCGACGAACCAGCAGGTCCGCTGGTCCGAGCCGGTCGTGGAGGAGGGGAGCGGCCCGACGACGGCGGAGCGTCTCGAGGTCGACGTCCGCGAGCCCGACCTGTGCAGCCGGTTCGTGGCCCGGTGGGTGAGCAGCGTCAGCGTCGAGCCGTCGCCGGATCGGGTGCAGATGCGGCTGCTCGCCGCGGGGCAGCGGCCGATCAGCAACGTCGTCGACGCGTCCAATTACGTGATGCTCGAGCTGGGCAAGCCGATCCACACGTTCGACGCGGCCGCGGTTCATGCCGGCGCCGATGGCCGGCCCACGATCGTCGTTCGCCGCGCGACGACGGACGAGCGCCTCGAGACGCTCGACCACGTGACGCGCACGCTTGCCGACGACACGCTCCTCATCGCCGATCCCGGCGGTCCGATCGGGATCGCCGGCGTGATGGGCGGCGCCGACAGTGAGGTCTCGGGCGCGACACAGGACGTGGTCGTGGAGAGCGCGGTGTTCGACCCTGTCTCCGTCCGCCGGACGGCGCAGCGGCTGGCGCTGCGCTCCGAGGCAAGCTCGCGGTTCGAGAAGGGCCAGGAGCTCCGGATGGCGAGGATCGGCGCAGATCGCACGGCCCAGCTGCTCGCGGAGTGGGCCGGCGGGATCGTCGCGCCCGGCCGGGTCGACACGGCTCCTGACGAACCGGGTCCGACGCGGGTCGTGTTCCGGCCCGCACGGATCAACCGGCTCCTCGGCACGGACCTGCCGGCAGCGGAGCAGGCCGAGCTGCTGGCTCGCGTCGAAGTTGAGACCGAGGACGCAGGCCAGGGCGAGCCCGTCGTCGTGGCCCTGCGGCCGGACCCGGTCATGGTCGATCCGGAGCCCGGCGCGGCGCTCACCGCGCTCGTACCCCCCTGGCGGCGGGATATCGAGATCGAGGCGGACGTGGCGGAGGAGGTTGCCCGCGTCTGGGGCTACGAGCGCGTTCCGTCCGTGACCCCCGACACGGAGATGCCGCACTACCGACCGTCCCCGGTCGAGGTCCGCGACCTGGTTCGCGAGACGCTCGCTGGCGCGGGCCTGTCCGAGGTCGTCACGACGGCGCTCGTCAGCCCGCGCCACGTCGACACGTTCGTCCTCCGGCAGGCGGTCGCATCCGTCGGAGGCGATCCGCAACCCGCGCCCGATCCCATCCGCGTGGCGAACCCGTTGTCGCGCGACCACTCGATGCTGCGGCCGAACCTGTTCGGGAGCCTGCTCGACGTCGTCGGCCTCAACCTCCGCCACGGGACGGCTGACGTCGCGGTGTTCGAGCTCGGGAAGGGCTACGGACGCACGGGCGACGAGCCTCGCGAGTGGTGGCGGCTCGGCATTGCCCTCGTCGGTGCCGCCGAGCCCGCCGCATGGAACCGAGCGGCCCGCACCTTCGATCTCGACGACGCGAAGGGCGTCCTGGAGCTGCTCGCTCGCCGGCTGGGCCTTGGGAGGATCGGCTACGAGCCGGTGGCGGACGAGCAGGTGTTCCATCCCGGTCGCACGGCCCGTGGACGGATCGAGGGCCGCCTCGAGGCGATCGTCGGTGAGCTCCATCCGCGGATCGTCGACGCGTGGGAGCTCCGAACCAGCGACCGCGTGATCGTTGCCGAGGTCGCGCTCGACGGGCTTGCTTCTGGCCGGCTC
>DATFQL010000065.1:0-2613 GCA_035264305.1 Candidatus Limnocylindrales bacterium
CCCGGTATCGCCGCACCCGGGTAGCGGGCCCTCGCCATACGCCCGCACCCCGGTCACCTGACAGCGACTCATCGCCATACGCTCACCGCGCGGGCGTTGTCGCTCGATGCTGCCAGGGTAGGGGTCATACGACCGCCGGATGAGCGTTATCCGGCCCGCGCCACGGCCCACGTCGCCTCGCGACCGCGGTGCGGGCATATCACAATCGGAACAGGCTTGGGAGCGTGGGTGCGGGCCGACGGGGGCAGAACGCTCGCGATCGACGCTGGCTTGCGCCCTCGAGGCGGGCGTATGGCTCCAGACCGCCACGGCTTCGGCGCGCGGCCCGCGCGGACCGACTCGAGCCCGGGAGCGGGGTCACCGAAGGCGCCCGGTACCATCGACCGGGTGTCCGGCCCGGAGCCCGCCTCCCCCACCCCGTCGCCGATACGCACCCCGTCGCCGGAGGCCACCGCGTCGCCCGCGCCTGCGGCGCCGCCCTCGCCTGCCGCGACGAGTCACAGGCGAGCGTCGCCCGCGTCGCGATGGTCGCCGGCCATCGTCCTGCCGCGGCTCCCCGGCCTCATCGCCGGCCTCGTCCTGTTCGGCGTCGGGATCGCGTTGATGGCCGAGGCCGGCATGGGCCTCGGGCCGTGGGAGGTGTTCCACCAGGGCATCGCACGGCTCACCGGCCTCCAGCTGGGCACCGTGAGCATCCTGCTGGGCGTCCCGATCCTTGCCGCGTGGTACCCGCTCGGCGAGCGGCCGGGCGTCGGGACGGTCATCAACATCGTCCTCGTCGGCGCTGCGACGAACGTCGCCCTCGGCCTGCTCCCTGCGGTCGAGGGTCAGCCGCAGCAACTTTTCACGATGCTCGGCGGGGTCGCCACGATCGCGGTCGGCAGCGGCCTCTACCTCGCCTCGGATCTCGGGCCCGGCCCGCGCGATGGGCTCATGACGGGTGTCCACTTCCGCTTCGGATGGTCAATCCGGCGGGCGAGGACCGCCGTGGAGCTGAGCGTGCTCGTGCTCGGCTTCCTGCTCGGCGGGACGGTCGGGCTCGGCACGGTGGTGTTCGCCCTCGGGATCGGCCCGCTGGTGCAGGTCGCGCTGCGCGTGTTCGACCGCGAGGGCCGGGTCTCAAAGCGGCGGCGGGCCATGCTCGAGGCGAGGGGCGCCGTCGGCGAGTAGCGGACCGGCCGGCCGCAGCTCAACCGGACGCGTCGCGGCTCGACGCGGGCCGTCGCCACCCAGCGGGCCTCAGGACCCCCGGCCGCTCAGCGGCGCCAGTCGGGCGGGCGCCGGCGCGCGCGCAGCACCCACAGGTACGCCACGATCGCGACCAGCAGCGCGACGAGCAGGCCGGCGACCGTCGCGAGCGCGGCAGGATCGATCGAGCCCAGCGGGTCGGTTGGCAGCTCGGCCGAGGCGGGCGTGACCGCGGGCGGACGCAGGGGCGCGAGGTCCTCGGTCCACGCCTGGGTGCCTGTGCAGGCCGTGTCGACAAGCACACCCCCCTGGTTCTCGACGACGAACAGGTAGCGCCCCGGCAGGTACGTCCGGTCGGCAGCCGTGGCGGTGCCGGGTTCGGGACCTCCTCGCACGACGACCGTATCGGCAAGCCCGTTCGCGGCCTTCCAGCGCTCCTCGACGCGAACGGTCGGCCACCGCCCCTCGTTCTCGGTCCGCAGCACGGTCCCCACGAACACGACGTCGCCGAACAGCACTGCGTCCTCGGCCGGCTGCGGGACCGTCGCACACGCCGCGAGTGCGCTCATGGGCCGGACGACCGACGCGCCGAGCAGGATCGCGAGCGACGTGATGACCGCCGCGGCAAGGACGCCGGCGGTCCGGCGTGGCATCACGACCACCGTGAGGCTCGGCACTGACGCACCGTCCCGGACGGCCGTCGAGCCACCGCGTCCCCACCCCGCGCGCGCATCGTTCGAGCGCTACGCGATGCGGCCGAGCACGAGGCTGTCGACCGCGACGGCGACGAACAGCAGCGTGAGGTACGAGATCGAGAACTTGTACAGCCGGATCGCCTGGCTCAGCGATCCCTCCGGCGACCCCGACTCGCGCAGCAGCCCGTATGCGCGCCACAGGAACATCGCGCCGAGCACGACGGCCGCGACGAGGTAGATCGGCCCCATCCGTGCGACCGCGAAGAAGACGAGGCTGATCGCGACGAGCAGCAGCGTGTAGAGCGCGATCTGGCGGGCGGTCTCCGGGACGCCCTTGACCACCGGGAGCATCGGCACCTTCGCCGCCTCATAGTCCTTGCGAATCCGGAGCGCGAGCGCCCAGAAGTGCGGCGGCGTCCAGTAGAAGACGAGCGCGAACAGCAGCAGCGCAGGAACCTCTACCGTGCCGGTGACGGCGGCCCAGCCGATGACCGGCGGCAGGGCCCCCGCCGCCCCACCGATCACGATGTTCTGGGGCGTCGAGCGCTTGAGCATGATCGTGTACACGACCACGTAGAACGCGATCGCGAGCAGCGTCAGGAACGCCGCCACGAGGTTGACGAACCACGCCATGAGAACGATCGCGAGCACGCCCAACACCATCCCGAACACGACGGCGTTCTCGGGCGCGACGCTGTGCGCCGGCAGAGGGCGGCGACGCGTGCGGCTC
>DATFQL010000066.1:0-24450 GCA_035264305.1 Candidatus Limnocylindrales bacterium
GCCGGCCCCGCCGCCCGGGCCTCGGCCATCTCCTGGGCCGTCGGGATGATGGCGGTGGGCTCGACGATGCCGCGACCGCCGAGCAGCGCGCCCGGCGACTCGGCGAGGTCCCACTCGAGCTCGGTCGGCTCGGGCACCCCCTGGTCGGGCGACCCCTGTTGCCACTCGTCGCCGATGAGGTCCCGGGTCGCGTCCTCGTCGGACGACGGGCCCACCTCCTCGAGCTCCCCGGGCTGGGCCTGCTCCTGCGGCTCGGCCTGCTCCTGCGGCTCCGATGAGCCGCGACGGAAGAAACGCAACGGGACCTCCGGTCAGCCGGCCTCGCCTGCCATGACCGGCTGGGCATCGGTACGGCGGGTGTCGGCGATGGCCTGCGCCTCATCGAGGCGCAGGCTGATCACGCGGCTGACCGAATCGTCGCCGACCGTGACCCCGTAGAGCGCGTCGGCGGCCTCGATCGTGCCGCGATTGTGGGTGATGACGATGAACTGTGTGTGGGCGGTCAGGGCGCGGAGGGCCTGGGTGAACCGGCCCACGTTCGCCTCGTCCAGGGCCGCGTCGACCTCGTCCAGGACGCAGAACGGGGCAGGGCGTACCTCGAGCATCGCGAACAGCAGCGCGACGGCGGTCAGCGCCCGCTCGCCGCCCGACAGCATGGACAGTGCCTGCGCCTTCTTGCCCGGCGGCCGGGCGGTGATCTCGATACCCGTCGCGGACAGGTCGCCGGGGTCGGTCAGGACGAGCTTCGCGAATCCGCCGCCGAACAGCTGCTGGAACCGCGCGTCGAAGGCAACCTCGAGCTGCGCGAACGTGGCTCGGAACTGGGTCGCGATGAGCTCGTCGAGGTCGGCGATGAGCTGGCGGGTCCGTGAGATGGCCTCCCGCAGGTCCTTGTCCTGGGCGTCGAGCGTCTCGAGCCGCTCGCGCACGCCCCGGTACTCGTCGACGGCGAACGGGTTCGCGGCCCCCAGCTCGTGGTACCGCCGCCGGAGGACCGCGAGCCGCCCGGGCGACGGGAGGTCGCCCGCGGGCGGAGCCGCGGCCCACCGCGGGACCAGCGCATCGAGCGCGGTCTCGAGGCGCCGTGTGTCGCCGGTGATGTCGCCGGCGTCCCCGCCATCGTCCCCCGCGTCGGCAACGTCGTCCGCCGCGTCCACGACGGGCTCGGCCTCCTCGTCCGTGGCCGGATCGATCCCGGCGGCCTCGGCGAGATGACGCAGCCCGACCTCGCCCAGCCCGGCGAGCTCGACGAGGAGCTGCTCGCGCAGGGCGTCGAGGCTCAGCCGGCCCTCCATCGCCGCGACCTCCGCGCCGCGCGCCCGATCGTCGGCGGCGCGCAGCCGTTCCCGGGCCGCTGTCGCCGCGCGTTCGGCTTCGGCGAGCCGTGCCCGTTCCGCGCGGTCGTCGGCGAGCAGCGCCTCGAGCGTTGCGCGCGCCGCGGCTTCGTGGGCGGCGGCTGCCGCGAGCTCGCCGGCGACCTCGTCGCGCTCGTCGCCCGCCTGCCGCTCCCGGTCGGCGAGTGCCGCAACGTCTCGGCTGGCCGCGGCGATCCGGCCCTCGGCCAGCGTCACGGCGGCCTCCGCGCGCGCCCGCCGTCCCTCGGCCTCGCGCCGCGCCCGTTCCTGGGTCGCCACGTCGCTCGCGATGCCGTCGCGACGCGCGCGGAGCTCGGCCGCCCGCGCCTCCCATGCCGCGACGGCCTCCTGCTCGCCGGCAGCCGCATCCGGTCCGGGGCCTGTGTCGCCCGGCCGCGCCTCGAGCACCGCGAGCGCGGCCGTCGCCCGTTCCGCGTCCGACGCGAGCCGATCCGCCTGCGCCGCGTGCCACGCGGCCTCGCGCGCACCCGCCTCGAGCTCGCGACCCGCGGCGCGCTCCGCATCCTCGTCGCGCCGGCGTGCGGACGCGGCGGCCGACTCGGCTGCCCTGGCCTGCTCGAGCGCCTGCCGCGCCTCCGCCGCGGCCGTCGTCGCCAGGTGCGCCTCGGCCTCGGCCGTGTCCGCCTCGACCTGCAGGACCTCCACCTCGCGCGACAGGCGATCGGCCTCCGCCCGCCGTTCGAGCGGCGACTCGGCCCGGCCGAGCCGCACCGCAAGCGGATCGACGACGGCGTCGCCGTCGCGCGGCACGGCGAGCCAGCCGAGCGGGAGCGACGGCTGCACGGCGAGCGCCGCGGCGAGGTCGGGCACCCACACGACCCGGCCGAGGATGGCTCGGACGGCCCCCGTCGGGTCCCGGCGAACCGCGTCCACGAGCCTGCCACCGCCCGCCGCAGCCACCGACTCGTCCAGCCGCCGCAGCTCCGCCGCCGACCCGCCGCCCGGCGTCCGGTCACCGGCCGCGAGGCGTTCGCGAACGATCACGTGGCCGCGTTCGGCCGCGAGGGAGCCCGTCGCATGCTGCTCGACGAGGTACGCCCGCGCCAACTCCCCGAGCGCCGCCTCGACGGCCGCGCGGAGCGCCGGCTCGACCCCGAGCTCCTCGTCGATCCGCGTCCCGCCCAGCCGCCTCGCCGCGCGAGCGATGCCCCGGTCCTCCTCCTCGGCGAGCCGACGCGTCAGCTGCTCCAGCCGGCCCCGGGATCCCGCGAGCATCGTCCCTGCCCGTGCCGCGCGCTCGGCGACGGCCCGCCGCGTGCCTTCGGCCGCGTCCGCCCTCGACCGCGCCGCGCCCCGTGCCTCGACCGCGGCGACCTCCTCGGCGCTGGTGGCCGCGAGCGCCTGCCGCGCGGCGGCAAGCACGGTCTCGAGCCGGTCCCGACGCGCCTCCGACTCCGTGGCCCGCGCGCGTTCGTCGGCCGCCCGGCGCGTGCTCTCCGCCGCTCGACGGCGCGCAGTCTCGGCCTCGGCCTCGCGCGACGCCTCGGCCCGTCTGACGGCTGCCAGCTCGTCTCCGCGAGCCCGGGATGCGGCCCGGAGGCCGGTCAGCTCGGAGAGCGCCTCGGCGAGGGCGCGATCGGCCTCGGCGAGGGCGGCCTCGAGCTCCAGGTCACGCTCCGGAACAACCTCGGCAAGGATCCGCCGCTGGAGCGCGAGGTCCGTCTCCGCGGCCGCCCGCTCGGCGGCAATCCGCTGTCGGTCGCGCGCGGCGGCCTCGATCTCGCCCGCCGCCCGCGCCTCACGCAAGCCGAGGGCGGTGAGGGCGCCGCGCGTGGCCTCGTGGCTCACCCGCCCGTCGCGCTCGGCCTCGGCGCGCGTCGCCATCGAGGTCGCGATCTCGGCGACGGCAGATTCGGCGGTCTCCAGCGCGTCGAGGGCCGCACCGGTCTCGGCGCGTAACGCATCCCGGCGCGTCTCGGCGGCGGCCGCCCGGCCCGCCGCCTCGTGCCACCGACCGTGCGCGGCGGCGATCAGCGAGGCCGCCAGCTCTTCGCCCGCCGTCAGCCTGGTCGCCTGCTGCTCCGCGAGCTGTCCCAGGCGCCGCGCCTGCGGACGCAGCTCGGCGAGGATGTCCTCGACCCGGGCGAGGTTGCCCTCGGCCTCCGCGAGCTGCTCCTCGGCCTTCCGCCGCCGGCGCTCGTGGCGCCGCACCCCGGCAACCTCCTCGAACAGCGGCCGGCGCTCCTCGGGCCGCAGCGCAAGCGCCTGGTCGACCATGCCCTGCCCGATGAACAGGAATGCGTTGTCGGCGAGGTTCGCCGCGTCGAGCAGGTCCTGGAGATCGCGCAGCCGCACGCGCTGCCTGTTGAGCAGGTAGTCGTTCTCACCGGATCGGTAGAGCCGGCGTCCGAGCTCGAGGACCGAGTACTCGACCGGCAGCAGGCCGTCGGCGTTGTCGAGGACCAGCGTCACGTCGGCCATCCCCTGTGCGCTCCGCTTCTCGGAGCCCGCCCAGATGACGTCCTCGCTCTTGCGGATCCGGAGCGACCGGCCCTGCTCGCCGAGCGCCCAGCGCAGCGCGTCGGCGAGGTTCGACTTTCCCGAGCCGTTCGGCCCCACGACCGCACTGATCCCCGGTCCGAACTCGACGAGGGTCCGCTCGGCGAACGACTTGAAGCCCTGGACGCGAAGGCCGAGGAGTCTCGCCGGCGCGGTCACCGACTCGCCTCGTCGTCGGCCGCGATCGACTCGTCCGCCGCGATCGAGTCGTCCTCGCTGAACACGGGCTCCGCGTCGATGACGGAGGTCGTCGCGGCTGCGGCGGCTGCCCTCGCGGCGCGCGCCGCGAGCCGTTCGGCCTTGAGCACGTCGAGGGCCTGGGCGGCGGCGGATGTCTCCGCGATCCGGCGCGACGGCCCCTCGCCCGTCCCCAGCACGCGCCCGTCGACGAGCACCTCGATCCGGAACCGCTTCTCGTGGTCCGGCCCGACCGCCTCGAGGAGGTGGTAGACCGGCCGCTCGCCGGTCGTGCGCTGGGTGTGCTCCTGGAGCCGCGACTTCGGGCTCTTCAGCGTCGTCAGCGCGAGGTCCGCGGAGATCTCGGCCTCAGCACGCTCGCGGATCCAGTCGCGCGCGGTCTCCCAGCCCAGGTCGACGTAGATCGCGCCGACGAGGGCCTCGAACGCCGACGCCAGCAGCGACGGTCGGACGCGTCCGCCGCGCTGGGCCTCGCCCTCGCCGAGGAGCAGGAACTCCCCGAGATCCAGCCGGGCCGCGAGGCGGGCGAGGCCGGGGGTGCTCACGATCGCCGCGCGACGCGCGGACAGGACGCCCTCGTCATCGCTGGGATGACGCCGGAACAGCGCTTCCGAGACGGCAAGGCTGACGACGGCGTCGCCGAGGAACTCGAGGCGCTCGTTGTGGCCGCGTGCCGCGTCGGGGTGTTCGTGGAGCCAGCTGCTGTGGACGAGCGCCTGCTCGAGCAGCGCGCGATCGCGGATCGGTAGCCCGAGTCGCTCCGTCAGCGCGTCGGCCGGGTGCTGCATCGCGCCCCCGGTCCGCGGCGACTAGGAGGAGTGCTCGTCGATGTAGTCGACGGCGTCCTGCACGGTCCGGATCTTCTCGGCGTCCTCGTCGGAGATCTCGGTCCCGAACTCCTCTTCGAGGCTCATGATGAGCTCGACGAGGTCCAGGGAATCGGCGTTCAGATCGTCCACGAACGACGCCTCGGGGTTGACCTCCGCCTCGTCGACGCCGAGCTGCTCGATCACGATCTTCTTCAGCCGATCGTACGTGCTGGCCACTGACTCCCTCCTGGTGGAAGTGCTACCCGGATGTGCTCTGGTCGCGGGCAACTCGCCCGAGCACGCCGTTCATGAGCCGACGCATCGGATCACCGGAGTAAGTCCGTGCGAGCTCGACCCATTCGGCGATTGCCACCCGCGCCGGCGTCGCGGGCGAGTGTAGCACCTCGGATAGGCCACAACGGAGCAGCGCGCGGTCCATCCGGGCGAGCTGGACGACCGGATATTGGGGTGCCGCCGCGGTGATCGTGGCGTCCAGCGTGTCGCGGTGGCGGACCGCATTCCGGACCAGCTCGCGGGCGAGCGACGCGGCCTGCTCATCCCCCTCGGTGGCCAGGTGTCGCTCGAGAATCGCGTCCGCCGTCCGCTGCCCGAACTCGGCCTCGAACACGGACGCAAGCGCCAGCCGCCGGCCGGCCCGGCGGCTTCGCACGTGCTCCTCGTTGCCGCCGCGCCGGGGGCGCGACTCGTCAGGCCCCGACGCCATCGATCAGGACGGTGACCCCACCCAGCTCCATGCCGAGCAGTCGCTCCACGGCCCCTTCGACCGCGGCGCGCACCTCGCCGGTCAGCGGGATCAGCCGCTGCCGGGGCCGGGCGACGAGCCACAGCGTGACGTGCACCCGTCCGTCGGCGACGCGCACGCGGATCGGGCTGCCGCCGAGCGCCTCCCGCCACGCGGGGCCGCCGCGGCCGACGCGGAGCACCCCGGGAACCTCGAGCGCCGCCAGCCGGACCGTGTCGCGGATGACGCCCGGGCCCACGGAGAGCGCGGCCATCAGCGCGCCTCGCGGGCAGCGACGCGATCCGCCTCGGCGCCGTCTGCCACCGGGTCGTCAGGTGCCGTCGCGGCGAGCGCTTCGTCCACGTCGCTCCTCGCGCGCGATGGTCCGCCGCGGCTGTCCTCGAGTCCCGCCTGCGCCTCGGCGAGCGCATCCGCGGCGAGCGCGTCGGCGATCCGCTCGGGGACTCGCTCGCGCGCCGTCGTGGCGCCGACGCGGACGGCATGCTCGATCATCCGGCGCTTCGCCCGGCCATGGGTGATGATCACCGCCCCCCGGACCCCGAGGAGCGGTGAGCCACCAACGACCTCGTAGTCGAACACGTGGCGGATCCGGCCGATCCCCGGGCGGAGCAGCAGGTACGCGAGACGCCCGCGCAGCGAGCCGCGGAACTCGGCCCTGAACAGGTCGAAGATGAAGCCCGACAGGCCCTCGAAGAACTTGATCACGACGTTGCCGAGGACCGCGTCGCACACGACGACATCCGCCATCTGCCGCGTCAGGTCCTTGCCCTCGACGTTGCCGACGAAGTTGAGGTTGATCTCGTCGATCAGCTCCGTCGCGCGCTGGACCCGGGCCTCACCCTTGCCCTTCTCCTCCCCGATGGACAGCAACGCGACGCGAGGCCGCTCCACGCCCAGCACCCGCTCGGAGAAGATCGCGCCCATCCGGGCGTACTGGGCCAGGTTCTCCGCGGTCGAGTCGGGATTCGCCCCGATGTCGAGCAGCACGAACGGCCGTCCGCCGGACGGGATCTGGATTGCGAGACCGGGCCTGTCGACGCCCTTCAGGCGTCCGAGGCGGAGGACCGCGGCGGCCATGCCGGCGCCGGTGTGCCCGGCCGTCACGACCGCGTCGGCGTCGCCCTTCCGCACGAGGTCGGTCGCGACGAGGATCGAGGCGTCCTTCTTCTCGCGCAGCGCGCGCGCAGGATGCTCGTCCATGCCGATGACCTCGCTCGCGTGCACGACGCGCACGTTGGCGGGAAGCGCGGGTGCGAGGCGCTCGATGACCGGCGTATCGCCCACGAGGATGACGCTGTCCCGGGGATTCGCGGTCGCGTAGGCGATCGCGCCGGGCACGACCTCGGTGGCGCCGTGGTCGCCACCCATCGCGTCGACCGCGATCCGGACGCCCTCGCCCCTTGCCGAGATCGGCGGCGGCCCCGACGCCGCGGGCGCAGGATCGTCCTCGGGGCTCACGAAGGGGTTACGCGGACTCCTCGCCCGCCGAGCTCCCGCCGGCCGGCTTGAGCTCGACGGCCTGGCGGCCGTTGTACCAGCCACAAGCAGGGCAGACCCGGTGCGGCAGCTTCATCTCGTGACAGTGCGGGCACTCGACGAGCGTCGGCAGGGTGAGGGCCAGGTGGCTCCGCCGCTCCATCTGTCGCGCGTGAGCGACCTTCCGCTTCGGCACTCCCATGTGTCTTGTTGCTCCTCGAGGTTCCCGCGGGCCGCGGCCCGCTCATCGATCGATCTGGCATTGGCTCCCGGGCGCGCGGACGCGCCGCCGCAGGACGTGGGGCCGAGCGGGGAGTCTACCCGCTCTCGTCATCGGCGTCGACCCGGAACGCCCGCAGCGCCTCCAGGCGGGGGTCGATCGGCTCCTCCCCGTGGCCGTGTCCCGGTTCCAGGCGCGCGCCGCACTCCGGGCACAGGCCTGGGCAGTCGGGCTCACACAGCGGCGCGATCGGCTCCTCGAGGCTGATTGCGGCCGCGAGCAGCGGCCGGAGATCGAGCTCCCAGTGGTCGGTGAGGCGCGCCGTCTCCGGATCGCCGCCCTCCTCCGGCTCGACCGCGGCCCCTGTCGCGAGGTCGATCGACGGCAGGACCTCCTCGTCCACGCGTGCGCGGACCGGCGTCACGACGGGCCGCAGGCAACGGGCACACTCGCCGGCGAGTGCGGTCGCGACACGCGCGTCGACGACGAGGCCACGGTTCGTCCGTGTCACGCGCATCCGCCCCGACACGGGCTCGGCGGTCGACGTCTCGTCGTCGAGCTCGACGATCGTGGGCGGGATCTCGTACTCGCGCAACGTGCCGGGCGGATCGGCCATCAGGCCCGCGACATTGAACACCAGCGGGTCGCCGGTCGTGTCGACCGGGTGCGTCCCGTGGGAATCGCTGGGGGTCATCGCCGAACGGCCGGCGAGGCTCCCTCTTCCTCGTCCTCGTAGCGCTCGTCGGGGACGCCGTACGCCTCGTCCACGCCGGATCCTCCCGACGCAGGCTCGGGCGCCGGGCCGGCGGCGGCACGGCGCTCGTCGAGCATCGCGATGCCCCGCTGGATGCTGTGGAGGGTGCGGGTGACGTCAGCCTCGAGGCCGTCGAGCACTCCCGCCGCGTACTCGTCCGCGCCGCGCCGCACCTCGGCGGCCTCCTCGTCGGCGAGCGCGGTGATGCGCCGGCTCTCGGCGTCCGCTGCCTCGGTCAGCCCTCGCTCCTCGATCAGGAACGCCGCCTGCTCCTGGGCCCGCGCGACGATCCGCTCCGCCTCCTCCTGGGCCTTCTCGATGATCCGCTCGCCCTCGGAGTTGATCCGCTTGGCGGCGCGGACCTCCTCGGGCACGGCGACCCGCAGCTCGTCGATCAGGTTGAGGGCAGCGTCGCGATCGATGATGGCGTTGCGCGTCAGGGGGAGCGGCTTCCCGTTCGCGATCAGCGACTCGAGGCGCTCCACCAGAAAGATGATGTCCAGCGGACGTCCTCCTGCGCGCGGCGGCCCCGGCGGGGCGGTTGGTCGATTATGGCACGAGGTCCCGATCGCTACCGCGGCGAGAGGGCGCCGCGAAGGGCCTCGACGGCGGCGGCGGGCAGCATCGCCGTGACGTCCCCGCCGAACCGCGCGATCTCCTTCACGAGGCTCGAGCTGACGTACGAGTGCTCGAGCGCGGTCATGAAGAACACCGTGTCGACGTCGGGCGCCAGCTGGTGGTTGTTGTGCGCGAGTTGCAGCTCCGATTCGAAGTCGGCGATGGCGCGCAGGCCGCGGACGAGGAACCCCGCGTCGACGGCGTGGCAGAAGTCCACGGTCAGGCCGTCGAACGCCTGCACGTCCACGATCCCGGCGAGCGCGGGGTCGGCCGTGAGCGCCGCGCGGATCACGCCAACCCTCCGGTCGGCCTCGAGCAGCGGCGTCTTGCGGGGGTTGCCGAGCACCGCGACGATCACGTGGTCGAACACGCGGCACGCCCGCCGGATCACATCGAGGTGGCCGTTCGTGATCGGGTCGAACGAGCCCGGGTAGACAGCCGTCCTCACGCCTCGTCCGCCTCCTCGCTCGCGCGCTCGTACAACGTCAGCGCGGTCTCGCCGAACCGCCGATGGCGCGTGGCGGCCAGCATACCGACGCGCGGCGGCGGCGCATCCCGCCAGAAGTGCTTCGCGACGACGACCCCGCCATCCGCGAGATGCGGCGCGACCAGCTCGAGGGTCCGGACCAGGGCGTCGGTGTCCGCGTACGGCGGGTCGGCGAGGACGAGGTCGAACGGACCCGCAGGGGCCGCCGCGTCCGGGTCCGAGAGCCACGCCGCGACGTCTCGGCGGACGACCCGCGCCCGATCCTCCAGCCGCGTCCGCCGGAGGTTCTCGGTGATCGTGCGGCACGCCCCCGCATCCTTCTCCACCAGCACCGCGCGAGCGGCCCCGCGCGACAACGCCTCGATGCCCCCCGCGCCGCTCCCGGCGAACAGGTCCGCGACGACCGCGCCTTCGAGGCGTGGCTCGAGGATCGCGAACAGCGTCTGCTTGACCCGGTCGCCGAGGGGGCGGGTCACGTCTCCCGGCGCCGCGAGCCGGACCCCCCGCGCGGATCCCGCGATCACCCGCCCGGCGTCGGCCATCGTCGGGACGCGCGGTCAGGCGGCGCTGGCGGGGTCGCCCGCGAAGACGCGGCGCAGCCACCCGCCGGTCAGCTCGCGAACGAGGGCCGGATCGACGGGCGCCTCCCCGTCCTCGCCGACCAGCCGCTCCGCGTGCCCGCGTGCGCGCGCGGCGAGCTCGCGGTGGGCCGGGTCGGCGAGCGTCGCGACGCGCAGGCGCGGCAGGCCGCTCTGTGCGAGTCCGAGGACATCTCCCTCGCGCCGCAGCTCGAAGTCGCGCTCGGCGAGGGCGAACCCGTCCGTCGTGGACGCGACAGCCTTGAGCCGCTCGTGCTCGGTCGTGCCTTCGCCCGCCTCGGACACGAGGACGCAGAAGCTCGCCTGCGTGCCCCGCCCGACCCGGCCGCGGAGCTGGTGCAGCTGGGCGAGCCCGAAGCGCTCGGCGCCCTCGATGACCATGACCGTCGCATCGGGGACATCGACGCCGACCTCGACCACGGTCGTGCCCACGAGCACGTCAACCTCACCGTCCCGGAACCGCGCCATCTCGGCGTCACGGTCGGCCGGCTTCAGGCG
The DNA here is from genome assembly GCA_035264305.1 of Candidatus Limnocylindrales bacterium. GTDB lineage: Bacteria > Chloroflexota > Limnocylindria > Limnocylindrales > CSP1-4 > CAIXZV01. Next base: position 10,298 of record DATFQL010000066.1, read on the forward strand.
GCCGTGGACGAGCCCGACACGGAGCGGCGAGAGGACCGAGCCGAGGCGCTCGAACTCGGCCTCGGCGGCCGCCGCCCAGGCCGTCTCGACGTCCTCGTCGAGCAGCTCGTCGTCGTCGAACAGGCCTGCAGTGTCGTCGTCGCCGTCCACGTCGTCACCGCCCTTCGCGGCGGCGGGACCGATGCGCGGCACCACGACGAACGTGCGCCGGCCGGCCGCCGCCTCCTCGCGGACCTTGTCCCAGGTCCCGTCGAGCTCCCCGGGTCGCCGGATCCCGGTCCGGATCGGGATGCGGCCCGCCGGCGCGCCGCGCAGCGTCGACACGTCCAGGTCGGCGTAGATGACCTGCCCAAGGGTCCGCGGGATCGGCGTCGCGGTCATCAGCAGGACGTGCGGCGCGCCGCGAGTCGCCTTGGCCTCGAGCGCGCCCCGCTGCTCGACGCCGAACCGGTGCTGCTCGTCGACGACGGCGAGCGCGAGGTCAGCGAAGGCGACGGCCTCCTGCAGCAGCGCATGGGTCCCGACGACGATCCCCGCCTGCCCGGTCGCGATCGCCTCGAGCGCCTTCTTGCGCGACTCGCCGGTCAGGGATCCGGTCAACAGCGTGACGGGCACGGCGACGTCCTCGACGAGGTCGCCCACGGTCGCGGCGTGCTGCCGGGCGAGAAGGTCCGTCGGCGCTAGGAGCGCGCCCTGCCGACCGTCGAGCGCGACCGCCGCGAGCGCCCACGCGGCGACGGCGGTCTTGCCCGAGCCGACGTCGCCCTGGACGAGGCGGAGCATCGGCACGGGCCGGTCGAGGTCGGCGCGGATCTCATCAACGGCACGGGCTTGGTCCGGGGTGAGCGGGGCGTCGTGTCCCAGCCTGCGGCCGAGCGACCCCTCGAGCGCGGACCTGATCGTCGCGTCCACCTGATCCGCGACGGCCACGGGCGTGGTGTGTGCCCGTCCGCGGGCCCGACGCCGGGCGACCATCCCGAGCTGGAGGGCGAGCAGCTCGTCGAACGCGAGCCGGCGGAGGGCAGCGTCGCGGTCCTCGAAGGTCGTCGGGTAGTGCGCGTGCTCGAGCGCGGCCGCGATCGGCGGCACCTGCTCGTCGTCGCGCAGTTGCTGCGGGAGGTACTCGGGGTACGCGTAGCCCGCCTTGTCCAGCGCCTCGCGCATCGCCTGGCGCAGGCGGGCCGCCGTGAGGCCGGACGTGAGGCGGTAGACGGGGACGATCCGGCCGACGTGCAGGAGGTTCGCAGCGTCGGCCTTCTGGAACTCCGGGTCGTCGAACACGACCCCGAAGCCCCGGTGCTTCAGCTTGCCCGACACGATGAGCTCGTCGCCCGTGTGCAGCCTGCGCTCGATGAACCGGCGGCCGAACCACGTGGCCTCCGCGGTGCCCGTCTCGTCGGCGAGGAACGCGGTGGTCACCTGGACACGCCGCCGGAACGTCTGCTGGACCCGGATGTTCGTCACCCGAACGCGCGCCGAGACGACGGCCCCCTCGGGAGCGGCGTGCAGATCGCCGAGGGCTCGCATCTCGCGCAGGTCGTCGTACCGCCTCGGGAGGTGGAACAGGAGGTCGCGGACGGTGTCGACCCCCAGCCGGCGACCTGCCCGCCGGAGCACGGACGCCGCGGCGAACCCCGACAGCCCGACCGGCTGGTCGAGGAGCTCGACCGGGTCCTTCGGGACCGGGGCCACGACCTTCGGCTTGAGCGCGCGGCTGCCTCGCGCTGGGGCGCCGGTCCGTCGCGCTGCCGCGTTGCTCACTCGGCCGAGATCAGGTACCGGTAGTGCGGCTGGCCGCCGTGGAGGACGTCGACCGCCTCCAGCCCCGGTGCCGCCGCCTGGATCTCCCGGCTGAGCGTCTCGGCGTCGTCGAGGCTCGACCCCTCGCCGTAGTAGATCGTGATCACGCCATAGCCCGGCTCGAGCTTGGCGAGCGCCGCGAGCACGGCCTTGTGCGGGTCGCCGTCGACCGCGAGCAGGCCGTCGTCCGGGTCGAGCGCGATCGCCTGGCCCTGCTTCACCTTGCGGCCGCTCACGGTGGCGTCGCGAACGGCCTCCGTCACCTGCATCGTCTGGGCCTCGCGGCTCGCCTCGGTCATCGCCCGCACGTTCTCCGCGACGGGGTCCGACGGGTCGAGGCCGAGCAGGGAGGCGAATCCCTCGGCGCAGTTTCGTGTCGGCACGACGTGGATCGGCCGGTCCGTCATCGACGTCACCTGGCGCGCCGCGAGAATCACGTTCGGGTTGTTGGGCAGGATCAGGAGCGCATCCGCCGGGGTTGACTCGATCGCCTCGAGGAGCTCCCCGGTCGACGGGTTCGCGCTCTGCCCGCCGCGGACCACGCGGACGGCGACGAACTCCTTGAACCCCGCCGCGTGCTCGTCGAACAGCGACGCGAGCCCCTCCGAGGGGACGACGGCCACGATCCCGAGCGGGAGGCGGCTCGTCGCCGGCCCGTCGTCGCCTGCATGTCCTGACGATCCCGGGCCACCGTCGACGACCGCCGTCGACCCGTGCCCGTGCGTCGTCGCGCCGCCTTCGCTGAGGAACGCCGTCGCAGCTGCCTCACGCACATCGCGCGCCTGGCCGTCGAGGTTCTCGATCGTGATCCGGCTGAGGGCGCCGATCGAGAGCCCGTACGCGATGACCGCGTCGGGCCGGTCGTTGTGGACGTGGACCTTGGCCATCGCCCGGTCGCCCGCGACGAGCACGGAGTCGCCGAGGCCCTCGAGGTCACGCTGGATGGCGGGAATGTCGAGCCGGTCGCCATCCCGGGCCCGCAACAGGTACACGGTCTCGTACCCGAACTCGCCCGTCTCCGCGCCGGGCGGCGGCACGGCGTGATCCGTGCGGCGTTCCGGTGCCGCTCCGGCTGCCGGCGCCGATGCGACCGTGCCGGTCGCGCCGACCGGTCGTCCGCGCGCCGCCTCAAGGGCGCCCTGGAACAGCCGGAACAGGCCCTGGCCGCCGGAGTCGACGACGTGCGCCTCGCGCAGGATCGGGAGCAGCGACGGCGTCTTCGCGACCGCGCGTTCCGCCGCATCGACCGTTGCGGCAAGGACCGCCTCGACGTTGTTGTCACGTTCCGCAGCCGCGACCGCCGCCGCCGAGGCCTCGCGGATGACCGTGAGAATCGTCCCTTCGACCGGCTTCGCGACGGCCTTGTAGGCGGTCTTCGTGCCGGCGTCGAGCGCGAACGCGAGGTCGAGCCCGTTGAACCGCCGCTTGCCCTGGAGGCCCTGCGCCATGCCGGCGAGGATCTGGCTGGTGATCACGCCCGAGTTGCCACGCGCGCCCATGAGCGCCCCGAACGACGCGGCGTGCGCGACGCGGTCGGCATCGGCATCGAGACCCGCCTTGTCCGCCTCCTCGAGCGCCGCGCGGACGGTCGCGAGCATGTTCGTCCCCGTGTCGCCGTCGGGCACGGGAAACACGTTGAGCGAGTTGATCTCGTCGACGTTCGCCTCGAGGCTCGCGACGGCGCTGCGGAACGCGGCCAGGAAGCTCGCGCCGTCGCAGGTGCGACGCGGCATCAGGCGACGTCCGTCCCGCTTGCGGCGAGGTCGGACGCGCGAGGATCGGTCGTCGCAGGCACGCTTCCCGCGGGTGCGATGCCGTGCTCGTGGCGCAGGTGGCCGATGCGGATCGTGACGCGGTCGGGCTCCCGGCCGAGCGCGTGGTGCAGCGTGTACCGGACGGCAACCTCCACCTGTCGCGCAACCTCGGCGATCGGCAGGCCGTACGCAACCGTCAGCTGGAGGTCGACGGCGAGCGTCCGGCCCACCTCGACGTGGAGGCCCGGGTGCGCCAGCCTGAACCGCTCGAGCAGTCGACCGATCGGGCCACCGCCGGCGAACCCGGACACGCCGTACACCGAGAGGGTCGCCGACCGCACGAGGTCGCGGATGGCGCGAGTCGTGACGAGAGACCGGCCGGGGACGGGATCTGCGGTCACGCGGACGACGTCCTCCTCGCGGGGGCGGGCCGGCTCTGGCGGGCCGCGGCAGGGTACCGGCGGAGCGGCCGTGCTGGCGTGCTACAGTACCACCCCGCCCGCGCCGGACCCGTTCCAGCGCGTGCTCGAAAGCCGTCGATTCGAGGAACCAACGAGACCATGGCTCGCAGCTGCGCCATCTGCGGCAAGGCATCGATGGGAGGCTTCAACCCCCAGTCGTCGGGGATGAACCGCGTCCGTGCCCATCGCCGCTACCAGCCGAACCTCCAGGTCACGACACTGCCCGCGAAGAATGGTGGCACCGAGAAGGTGCTCGCCTGCACGCGGTGCCGTCGCACCCTGACAAAAAGCTCCCGCTAGCCCCGCGCGGGGTCCCGAAGCCGGTCGCCATGGCGGCCGGCTTTCGTGTGTCCGGCTCAGCCCCCGCGGTCGGCCGTGTCGAGCCAGATCGTGAACGGGCCGTCGTTCACGAGCTGGACTGCCATGTCGGCGCCGAACTCGCCGAGCTGCACCTCGACCCCGTTCGCCCGGATCTCGTCCGCTACCCGCAACCACAGCTCCTTCGCCAGCTCGGGCGGGGCGGCGTTCGTGAAGCCGGGACGCCGGCCGCGGCTCGTGTCGGCGTACAGCGTGAACTGGCTCACGAGCAGACACTCGCCGGCGACGTCGAGCAGCGACCGGTTCGTGCGGCCGTCCTCGTCCTCGAAGATCCGCAGCTCGCAGACTCGCCGGGCGAGCCCGGCTGCCGTCGCGGCATCGTCGCCACGGCCGATGCCCAGCAGGACCACGAGCCCGCGGTCGATCGCGGCGATCTCGTTATCGTCGACGCGGACGGATGCGCGGGTCACGCGCTGGAGCAGCGCGCGCACCGGCTAAGCCGCGGGCGTGGCCGAGCGCGCGGCGGTCGCGACGGACCGGATGCGCTCGACCTCGGCGGCCATGTCGTCGGCCCGGTAGAGCGCCGATCCCGCGACGATGACGTCGGTTCCCCCGCGGCCGATCACCTCCGCCGTCTCGGCCCGACCGCCGCCATCGAGCTGGACCTCGCACGCACCGTCGGGATCGAGCCATCGCCGAGCCGGCGCGAGCTTCGCCTCGGCCACGTCGGCCATGAACGACTGGCCGCCGAACCCAGGCTCGACGGTCATCACGAGGACGATGTCGAGGAGGTCCCGGTACGGGTCGAGCGCCGACAGCGGCGTCGCGGGTTTGACGGACAGTCCGGCCGCTTTGCCGGCCTCGCGGATCCGCTCGAGCGCAGGCCGGACCTGCGGCGCGTCGACCTCGACGTGAAACGTGATCGAGTCGCAGCCCGCGTCGAGGAACTCCTCGGTCCAGCGTCCCGGCTCGGCGATCATCAGGTGCGCGTCGAACGGCAGGGACGTCGCCGAGCGCACGGCCGAGATCATCCGCCAGCCGAAGGTCAGGTTGGGGACGAAGTGCCCGTCCATGACGTCGAGGTGGATCCGGTCCGCGCCGGCGTCCTCGGCCCGGCGGATCTCGGCGGCAAGCGTGCCGAGGTCCGAGTCGAGGATCGAGGCCGCGATGAGGACACCCTCGGGTCGTCTCCCCGCGCCTGCGGCGACACCGCTCACCGTCAGTCGTCCCCCACGCCCACGGGGACCGGCTCGTCCGACCGCTCGCCGCGGAGCGCCCGGGCACTCTCGTCCACCAGCCGCTCGCGTCGCCGCTGGACGACGATTGGCGCCGGCTCACCGGCATGCTCGGCCGCGAGCTGCCCGCACGCGGCGCCGATCTCCATGCCCCGGTTGATGCGGATCGTCGTCGCGACCCCCGCGGACCGGAGCCGCGCCGCGAACTGCTCGACCCTCGGCAGCGGCGTCGCCGTCCACGGCGTGTGCGCGACCGCGTTCATCGGGATCAGGTTGACGTGGGCGTGCTCGCCGCGCAGCAGCTCCGCGAGCGCGTCGGCATCCTCGTCCGTGTCGTTGATCCCGTCGATCATCGTCACCTCGTACGTCACCCGGCGGCCCGTCGTCTCGGCATGCTCCCGTGCCGCCTCAACGACCTGCTCCACCGGCCAGCGGCGGTTGAGCGGCACGAGCACGTCGCGCAGGGCGTTGCGGGCAGCATGGAGCGATACGGCGAGCGTGAACTGCGGGCCGAGGGCGGTCAACCGCCGGATCCCCGGCACGACGCCGGACGTGGAGACCGTGATATGGCGCGCCCCGAGCCCGAACCGGTCCGCGTCGTTGAGCGCGGCGATCGACTCCAGGACGCGGTCGAGGTTGAGCAGCGGCTCCCCCATCCCCATGAACACGACGTTGGTCAGCCGCTTGCCGTCCCTGGCGAGGCGTCGAGCCGCATGCCGGACCTGGTCCACGATCTCCGCGGTCTCAAGGTCTCGCTCGTAGCCCAGCTCGCCGGTGGCGCAGAACGGGCACCCGACGGCACAGCCCGCCTGCGAGGAGATGCACAGCGTGTGGCGCTCGCGGGCACCGCCGCGTGCCGGGTAGTGCATGAGCACCGACTCGACGAGCAGGCCATCGGACAACCGGTGGAGCGCCTTCTCGGTCAGGCCGCCGTCGGCCAGGCGGAGCTCGCTGTCCTCGACGGTGTCGAACCTGAACGCCGCGCCCAGCTCCTCCTTCAGCGGCACGGGGAGCGTCGTCACCTCATCGAGCGAGGCGTGGCGATGCCCCCACACGGCGTTCGCGACCTGACGCGCCCGGAACGCCGGGTGCCCACGCTCGGCGAACCACCCGGCGAGCTCGTCGGTTGTCAGGCCGGCGAGACCCGGGCGCTCGTCGCGGGGTGTGGTTGCGGACGGCGCGAGCCGCAGCCCCCTGAACGGGACCACGACCTGCGGCTGGAGCTCAGTCATCACCGCGATTCTGACACGGGTCGGCCGTCGGCCCGGTCAGCGGGTCTCGCGGCGGCCGCGCAGCCAATCCTCGCCGCGCATCGGCCGGCGACCCTGCGGCGTGACCTGCTCGAGGACGAGGCGGCCGTCGACCGTCGCGAGCGCGGGCGTGTCGCGCTCCCGGACGAGCGCACCGGGGGCGTCGCCCGCCCCCGACGGAGCGACCGAGGCGGCCGTCACCACGAGCCGCTCCCCGTCCAGCTCGACGAACGTGCCGGGCCACGGCTCGTAGGCGCGTACGGCGCGCTCGAGAGCCGCGGCTGGAAGGGTCGCCTCGAGCCGGCCGTCCTCGCGGCGCAACGGCCGGGTGAGGACCACGCCCTCGTCCGGCTGCGGCTGCGCGCGCAGCGACCCGTCGACCCACGCGGCGAGCGAGCGGTCGAGGAGGCCGGCGCCGAGCTCCGCGAGGCGTGCCTCGAGCGCAGGCGCGTGCTCGGTGCCGTCGAGCGGCACGTGCTCCTGCGCGACGATCGGACCGGTGTCGAGGCCAGCGTCCATGCGCATCAGCGTGACCGCGGTCTCGGGATCGCCCGCAAGGATCGTCGCGGGCACGGGAGCGGCGCCGCGGAACCGGGGCAGCGCGGACGGGTGGAGGTTGAGCGCCGCGTGCGGCAGGTCGAGCAGAGGCGGCGGGACGATCTGCCCGTAGTCGGCGAGGACCGCGAGCGACGGCCGAAGGGCGAGGATCGCGGCGATCGCGTCCGGGTGGCGGAGCCTCGCCGGCGTGAGCACAGGGACGAGGTCGAGGGCGGCGGCAAGCCCGGCGACCGGCGTCGCGGTCCAGGCCTGCTGTCGTCCGGCCTTGCGCGGTGGCGCCGTGACCACGCCGACGAGCCGGACCAGCGGGTGTCCGGCCAGGGTGCGGAGCGCCGGCAGGGCGAAGGTGCCGCTGCCGAGGAAGACCGTCCGGACGCGCCCGTCGTCGGGCGGCTCGGACCGCACGGCCATCGCGTCAGGCCAGGGTCCGGAGGGACTCCTGCGCGTCCTCGTCCTCGGCCTCGAGCTGGCTCACCGAGATCAGCTCGTCCATCGAGTCGAGGTAGTCGATGTACAGCTTGCCGTCGAGGTGGTCGAGCTCGTGCTGGAGGGCCCGCCCGAGCAGCCCCGATCCGGCGACCTTGATCTTCTTGCCGACGCGGTTCTGGGCGACGACCCAGACCTTCTCCTTCCGGGTGATGTACGCGACGTACCCGGGGATCGACAGGCAGCCCTCGAGGTCCCGGTCGTCGCCCGCGGCACGCACGATCTCCGGGTTCACGAGCTCGTACAGGTGGTTCTCGACCTCGACGACGCACGCCCGCAGCGGCTCACCGAGCTGCGGCGCCGCCAACCCCACGCCCGGTGCGTGGCGCATCGAGTCGGCGAGGTCGTCGAGCAGCTCGTGAAGGGACTTGCCGAAGCTGTCGACTGTCTCCCCCTTGAGCCGCAGGCGGGGGTCGCCGAGGAGGACGATGGGACGGACGCTCATGGTCGCCGAGTATACGCAACAACCGCCCGCAGCCCGGAGGGCGGCGAGCGGTCGTCGGGCCGGGATATTGGCAGTCGGAGGCTAGAAGGAAGGCGTCCCGGTCTGCCGGTCGTCGCCGCTCGAGCCGCCCTCGAACGAGGTCGTCGGGGCTCCGTCCGTCGTCGCGTCGGTCGCATCCTCGAAGGTCGCCTCCGGTGCAGAGCCCCCGGTATCGCCCGAGGTCCAGTCGCCCGTGGTGCCGTCGGCGCCCGTGGCATCCGCCGCGCGGAGCTCGGCGGCCAGCGACTGCGCACGCTCGGCGAGCTTCTGCCCGGCGTCCGTGGTGGCGTCCGCAGCCTTCTGGGCGAGTGGTCCGGCCTTGACGGCGGCGACCGCGGTGAGCTCGGCGGCCTTCGCGGCAACCTGCCGGGCGACCGGCGCGGCCTGGGTTGTGATGTCGTTGATCATCGTCTCGAGCTGCGCAAGCCACTCGCGCCCTCTCGCGGTCGCGCTGCCCTCGCCACCCTGGCCGGTGGTGCCGGCCTCGTCGGACGGGGATCCGCCCGTGAACGGATCGCCGCCGGGCGGCGTGGTGTCGTACGGGTTCTGGTTCGTCATTCGTTCCTCCTTGCGCACAGCGTGCGGCACACGGCGTGTCTACGACGTCCATTGTCGCCACCGGACCGATTCGCGCACCTGCCGGTCTTCCCGTTCACGGCTGCACGGCAACCTCGTCGGGTTCAGGAGCGCGCGCATCGTCGGCCGTCCCCTGGGCAGACGCCTCCTCCATGGCGAGCAGCTCCATGTCGAACCCGTCGTCGTCATGGACGGCCTCGAGCGCGAACCCGAACTCGGAGCCCCCCGTGGGCCGGCGGCGTGCCCAGATCCGTCCGCCCATCGCGCGGATGAGCCGGTCGCACACGAACAGCCCGATCCCGGCCCCGGACGCCGTCGCCGCGGTCGTCGGCGAACGGTAGAACAGCGAGAACAGCTCACCAAGCTCCTCGGCGCCCACGCCGGTCCCCTGATCGAGCACGCGGACGATCACCTCGTCGCCGTCCCGCTCCACGACCACGTCCACCTCGGTCCCGACCGGCGAGTACTTCGCAGCGTTCGAGAGCAGGTTGCGGAGGACCTGCTCGACGTACGTCTCCTCGCCCTCGATGACCTCGCGGCTGGCCGCCGGAGTCGTCCTGAACCGCGTCTCCGGCCAGCGCCGCTGCTCGTGCGCGACGACGCGGGCGACGAGATGGCCGAGGTGCACGGGTTCTGCCGAGAGCACGAGATTGCCGCGCTCGATCCGGCTCAGGACCAGCAGGTCGTCGATCAGCCGGTGGAGGCGGTTCGCCTCGAACGCGATGTCCTCGACGAGCTCGGCGTCCCCTGCCTCGAGCGCCCGGGACCGGCCGAGCAGGCGGGCACCCGCGATGATCGTGGTGACCGGCGTGCGGAGCTCGTGCGACATCACGCCGAAGAACGCCTCGGACAGCCGCCGCGCCTCGCGCTCCTGGTCGAGGAGCCGCTCGCGCTCGGCCTCGGCGGCGCGCTCGGGGGTGACGTCGCGGTCGATCGCCATCAGCCGCGCGGGGCGGCCGGCCTGGTCGGCGAAGGTCCGTCCGACACCCAGCATCCGCAGCGTCGCGCCGTCCGCGCGCTCGACCCGGAACTCCACGGTGAACGGGCCGCCGGACGTCGCCGCGCGCCCGATCGCCTCACGCACCGGTTCGCGGTCCTCCGCCTGGACGCGCTCGAGGTACTCGTCGAGGGTCCCGAGCGGCTCGTCGCCGCCGATCCCGTACAAGCGGCGCAGCTCGCCCGAGACCTCGATCCGCCGGCTCTCGACGTCCATCTCCCACGTGCCCGCGCGTGCAACCCCGAGCGTCAGGCCCAGCCGGCGGTCGCGATCGCGCAGCAGGTCGACGAGGACGGCGCGGCGCAGGGCCTGCGCGGCGTGCTCGGCGACCGCGTCGAGGAACCCGATGTCGTCCTCGTCATACCCGGTCGCCCCGGCGCGACCGACGACGAGCACTGCGATGGGCGCCGGACCGCCGACCGGCAGCGCGACCATCTGTCCCAGCCCGGCCATCGCCGGCAGGTCGCTCGCGCCCGGGAACTCGGCCGTCCACCCGGCCGCGTTTACCCGGATCGGGCGCCCGGTTCGAGCGACCGTCGTCGCGGGCAGGTTGGCGTCGAGCGGGACGTGCCGCTCGCGCTCGAGGAGGCCGATCGGGTAGCCGCGAGCATGGAGCAGCTCGAGCTCGTCGCGATCGTCGTTCACGCGGCTGAGGACCCCGACGCTCGACGCCGTGCCGTCCGATGCCGCATCCACGACGAGCCGCGCGATCGCCTCCCCGTCGAGCTCGCGGCCGAGCGCGGCGGCGAGGACCTGGAGCCGGCGGATGCGGATCGCCGCGCCGGACGCCCGGTCCGCGTCGCGGCGAGACGACGCCGCCAGCTCGGAGCGTGCCATCGCCTCGCCCGTGATGCGGCCGAGGAGCAGCAGGCCCTCGAGGTCCTCGTCATCGACGGTCCGGCCGGCGCCCTGGTCGACCGCCGCGACGGCAAGAGCCCCGGTACCGGCGAGGAGCGGCACGAGGACGAGCGATCCGCGCGTGCGGATGGCCCGGCCAGATCGAACGGTCTCCTCGACCAGCTCCTCGATGGCCGCGGCATCGGGTGGCTTGCCGTCGACCCCCAGCGGCGCGTCGCTCGGTCCGCCGGCCGGGCGGGCGCCGCTCGGCAGGCCGGCAAGCACCGCGACACCGTCGGCCGGGATCATCGACCGGGCGTGGCGTGCGAAGCGGTCCGCGAGCTGGCGCACCGATTGCGGGCTGGCGGACTCCTGGGCCAGGCTGCGGACCACGGCCTCGCGCCGGGCGGCCCGATCGAGCTCCCCGGCGCGGGCCTCGGCAACCCGGTCACTGGCCCGCTGCCGGACGCCCGTCCGTTCGACGGCGACCGACATCGCGAGGGCTGTGGCGCCGGCAGTGAGGTCGAGCGCGGCGTCGAGCACGGCAGACGGGACGACGCCGCCGCCGGGATCGGCATACACGGGAAGGACGATCCTCGATCCGGCCACGAGCAGCGTCACCGCGAGGGCCGGCACCGTCCCGGCGAGGCGCGCGGTGACGAACACCCCCACGAACAGGAGGACGTACCAGCCTCGTGGCCCCACCAGCTGGTCGAGGATCGCGCGCCCCACGACGATGAGCGCGGTGACGGCGACGACGAGCAGGACGGATCGAAGCCCGCGGACGACCCGATCAGGCATGGGGCCAGTGTGGCGGCCCCGGCCGCATCGCTGCTTGCGTCCGCATAGCAGAACGGTGCGCGAGGGTTGCAGATGGTCGTGTCAGCAGCACGATCCTGATCACAGGAGCGACTCGGGGTCGACGTCGACCGACCACGGGACGCCGGGGGCGGGGTCGAGCAGCGCAACGGGATCAGTGCCGCGGAGCACCACGTTGTACCGCCAGCGCTCCGCGCGTCTCGCAACGTACGCCGGCGCCGGGCCGGCGACCTGCACGTCGAGACCCTCGGTCGCCGACCGGGCGCGAAGGCGATCGGCCATCGACAGCGCCTCGCGTTCCGCGGCATCCCGGTCACCGAGCGACGCCGTCAGCTTCACGAGCCGGCCGTACGGCGGCGATCCGAACCGCGCACGGAGGGCGAGCTCCTCCTCGTAGAACGCGTCGGCGGTCCCGTCCACGACGGCGCGGATCGCCCGGTGATCCGGCCGGTAGGTCTGGATGAACGCGATCCCGCGCCGGTCGCCGCGGCCCGCTCGCCCGACCGCCTGCGTGAGCAGCTGGTACGTCCGTTCCGCGGCCCGCTCGTCGGGCAGGTTCAGCGCGATGTCCGCCGACACCACGCCGACCAGCGTGACCTCGGGGACGTCGATCCCCTTGGCGACGAGGCTCGTGCCGACGAGGACATCGAGGCCACCGCCGGCGAACGCGTCGAGGACGCGTTCCGCCGCTCCGCGCCGCTCCACGACGTCGCGATCGAGGCGACCCACGCGAAGGGCCGGGAAGCGCTCGCGGACCTCGCGCTCGACGCGTTCGGTGCCCCCGCCCAGGTACCGGATGCGCGGGGAGGCGCACGAGGGACAGCGCGTCGCGGGTGGCCACGCCCGGCCGCAATGGTGGCACCTGAGCGTCGTCCCGGCCTGGTGGTAGACGAGCGGCCGGTCGCAGTCCGGGCATGCCTGGACCGTGCCGCAGTCGCGACACACGACGACCGAGGCGGTCCCGCGGCGGTTGAGCACGAGGATCGCGCGGTCCCCACGGTCGGCATCGAGCGCATCGAGGGCGGCGACAAGGGCGCCGGACAGCAGCCCCCGGTTCCCCGCGGCGAGCTCGGCGCGCATGTCGACCGCGGTCACGAGCGGCTCCGTCCCCGCCGCGCGCACGGGCAGCACCACCCGCCGGTAGCGACCGGCACGCGCATGCCCCACGGTCTCGACTGAGGGCGTCGCGCTGCCGAGCACGACAGCTGCCCCGGCGAGCTTGGCCAGCTCGACGGCGGCATCACGCGCCTGGAACCGCGGCGTCCGGTCGCTCTTGTAGGCGGCTTCGTGCTCCTCGTCGACGACGATGAGGCCCACGTCGGCGAGCGGGGCGAGCAGCGCCGTGCGGGTCCCGACGACGAGGTCCACGTCGCCCGCCCGGATCCGGCGCCACTCGTCGGCCCGCTCCCCCTCCCCGAGGCCCGAGTGGAGGACGGCGATGCGGCAGGGCAGCGCGGCGCGCAGCCGGTCGGTGATCGGCGTGGCGAGTGCGATCTCCGGGACGAGGAGGAGCGCGGGGCGGCCGGCCGCGAACGCCGAGGCGATCGCCTCGACGTAGATCGCGGTCTTGCCGCTGCCGGTCACGCCGTCGAGCAGCACGGGCGTCGGGTCACGTCCGTCGATCGCCGCGCGCACCACGTCGAGGGCGGCCTGCTGGTCTCGCGTGAGGGCGGCACCGGGTGGCCGGGCACCGGGCGTGGCGGCCGGTCGTTCGGAGAGCGGCCGTCGCGGCCGCTCGCGCACCTCCGCGCGCACGAGGCCGCGGCGCACGAGCCCGGCGATGGACGAGGCGGCGTGGCGCTCGGCGACGCCTGCGGCGGCAACGCCATCCCGCGTCGCAGGCGCGGCTGCGGGGTCGCCGGCCAGCTCGCGCAGGGCGTCGCGCTGCCGCGGCCCGAGTGCCCGGCCCGGCGCACGCTCCCCCACCGAGAGGGCGGCGGCCGCCGTGAGGCCCTCGTTGGTGATCCACAAGCGGCGCTCGTAACGAGGTCCGATCGCCGCACCGAGCAACGTCCACGTCAGATCGACAAGGCCTTCGGCCGCGAGCGCGCGCACCCGGCGCAGGAGCCCGGCTCGACCCTCCGGCGTGGCGAGGTCGCGGACCGGTCGCGGCCGGCCGGCCAGCTCGTCGAGCAGGTCGAGGTCGACTGCCTCGAGGCCGGGCTCGGCGTGGCCCAGCCGCACCTCGCCGGCCGGGGTCACCTCGGCGACGAGCTCGAGCCGCTCGAGCATCCCGGGCGGAAGCATTGCCCGGATCACCGTGGCGAGGGGCGCGAGGTAGTGGTCGGCGATGCGCGCCGCGAGTGCGAGGGTCAGCGGCGGCAGCAGCGGTCCGTCGGCCCGGACACGAGCGACGATGGGCCGGAGCTCCACCCGGGCATCCGCGGACGGCCGGGCATCCCCGGATCCGGAGGCATCCCCGGATCGGGCGGCATCCCGGGAGCGGGGCGCGTCCACCACCACCCCGATCGCCTGGCGTCCGCCGCGCCCGAACGGCACGAGGACGGGTTCCCCGGGCTCCAACGGGCCCAGCTGGTCGGGCACGAGATAGCTGTACGTTCGCGGCCCGGGTCCGCCG
>DATFQL010000067.1:0-9265 GCA_035264305.1 Candidatus Limnocylindrales bacterium
CGTCCGCGTTGAGCCCGGTCATCACCGGGTCCTTCGAGTCGAGCAGCCGGAGGGCGTTCCGCTCCAGGCGTTCGCGCTCGGTGGGCGGGAGGGCATCCACGTGCGTCCGGTAATAGTCGACGAGCGACGCGAGGTACGCCGGGCGGCAAACGCCGTCGCCGATCGAGTTGACGAGCACCTCCACGCCCTCGACACCCGCCTCCACGTAGAACCGATGGCCGAGCTCCACGATCTCGGCGTCGACGGCAGGGCCGGGGTCGCCGATCGCCTCGACGTCGAACTGCCAGAACTGACGATACCGGCCGGCCTGCGGACGGTCGTACCTGAACATCGGCCCGATCGTCGTGAGCTTCACCGGCTGGGGCAGCGTCTGCATCCCATGCTGGACATACGCGCGCACGATGCCGGCCGTCGGCTCCGGACGCAGCGCCCACGACTCCGACTCCTCGGTCCGCGGCGCGATGCGGAACAGCTCCTTCTCGACGACGTCGGTGACCTCGCCGATGCCCCGCTCGAACACGGCGGTCTGCTCGAACAGGGGTGTCTCGATCGGCCGATAGCCGTAGCGCTGGGTCAGGCTCGACGCGATCCGGATCAGCCGGTCGAACCCGGCGCGCTCGTCCGGGAGCAGGTCGCGGGTGCCCCTTGGGGCGCGGAACGTGGGCATCGGGTGGGAGTCTAACGGGCGGAGTGTGGCCGAAGTCCGACGGTCACTGCGCCGCGGTTACGGCGCCCGCGCGCCTCAGGCCCTGAGCGGCCGGGTGTACGAGGCTCCGGTCGTCAGCCCGTACACGTTCCCGTCCGGCGCGCGGAAATGAACCCAGCCGTCGTCGCCGGCCCCGGCGGGCAGGTGCACGTCACCGAGGATCTCGATGCCGGCGGTCTGCAGCTCATCGAGCGCGCCGGCCAAGTCATCCACGAGGAACTCCGGCACCGGTCCCGTCGTGAACTCGGGATGCTCGCCAAGCCCGAACACCTCGAGCTGGGAGGTGTCGGGCAGCTTGCCCCACGCGAATTCGCGCCCCTCTTGCGCCAGGGGAACGCCGATCACATCGCGGAAGAACGCAACGGTCTCATCGAAGCGATCGGTCCGCGTCCCTGCCCACACGATGCCGCGAACCCTCACGCTGTCGGTCCTCCGTGCCCCGGCTCGGCGTGTCCGCCGACGGTCGACAGCGTCGAGCCGGTCGAGGGAGTCGTCAAGCCTCGCGAGCGCGTTTGACTCGGACCAAAACCATAACGTTTACGTGAGCGGTAAGGTTTGGTACGATGGTTGCGTGACCGACACGCTTCCCACCGACTCCCCCGCGCGGCTCCTGCGGATCCAGGAGGTCGCGGCAGACACGGGCCTCACCCCGCGCGCGATCCGGTACTACGAGGAGCTCGGGCTGCTCGCGCCCGCCGCTCGGTCCGACGGCGCATACCGGCTGTACGACGCCGGAGATCTCGAGCGCCTGAAGTTCATCCGGGGGCTGCGGGACGACGCGGGCTTCTCGCTCGCGGAGATCGGCCAGCTGCTCGAGGACGAGCAGGCACGGACCCGCAACCGCGAACACTTCCGCGCGACGGGCGATTCCGCGGAGCGCCGCGCGATCGTCCTCGACAACCTCGGCCGCATCGACCGCCAGGTCTCGTCGCTGCGGCGGAAGATCGAGCGGCTGGAGGCGATGATTGCCGAGGCCGAGGACCGTCGGGCGCACCTCGCCGGCCACCTCGCCGACATCGACGCGGGGCGCGAGCCGAGCCACAGCCCAGAGGCACACCAGAGGACGCGTCGATGATGCGCGATCCCGTCCGCGGAACCCCCGGCACCGGTTCCGGGTTCGCGTTCGCCAATGGCGGCCGTGCGTTCCGGCACCGCAACTACCGCCTGTTCTTCGGCGGCCAGCTCGTCAGCCTCGTCGGGACGTGGATGCAGCAGGTCGCCCAGGCGTGGCTCGTGCTCGAGCTCACGAGCGATCCCCTGATCCTCGGCTTGACGACCGCGCTCGCGTTCCTGCCGGTCCTCGTGCTGGGCCTGTTCGGAGGGCTGATCGCGGACGCCCTGCCGAAGCGCCAGACGCTGATCGGCACGCAGACGGTCCAGATGGCGCTCGCGTTCATCCTGTTCGGCCTCGTCGTCACGGACACGGTCCAGGTCTGGCACATCCTCGTGCTCGCGACGATCCTCGGCATCACGAACGCCGTGGACATGCCGACGCGGCAGGCGTTCACGGTCGAGATGGTGGGCCGCGAGGACGTCGCGAACGCCGTCGCGCTCAACTCGGCGGTGTTCAACGGGGCTCGGATCGTCGGTCCGGCAGTCGCCGGGCTCACCATCGGCTTCTTCGGCGGGGACGTGAGCGCCGCGTTCCTCATCAACGGCCTGTCGTTCCTCGCGGTGATCATCGCGTATGCCGCGATGCGCGACGAGGACCTCAACGTGCACGGCGAGTACAGCAGGCCGACGTCGCTGTCCGAGGTCCGGTCGTCGCTCGCCGACGGGCTGCGATACGTCCGCCGCCACGACCTGGTCCTGCTCGCGACCGTGACCGTCGGCCTCGTCTCGACCTTCGGGATGAACTTCGGCGTGATCATCCCGGCCCTCGCCAAGGACGTCCTCGGCACCGACGCGACCGGCTACGGCTTCCTCATGGCCGCGACGGGGATCGGGTCCCTCGTAGCTGCCCTCGGGATCGCGTTCTCCGGCCGCTCCCGGCCCGTCATCGTGCCGGCCGGCGCACTCATCCTCGGCGTCGCGCTCCTCGCGACCTCGCTCGTGCACCTGTTCCCGATCGCCCTCGTCACGATGCTGTTCGTCGGGTTCGGCGCGATCGCCATGGCCGCCACCGCGAACACCACCATCCAGCTCGCGGTCCCAGACGAGCTTCGCGGCCGCGTGATCAGTGTCTACACGACCGTGTTCGTGGGTTCGACACCCCTCGGCGGCCTGCTGATGGGCTGGGTCGCGTCCTCGTACAGCGTCGAAGCCGCGATCGCGCTGGGCGGCATCGGATCGCTCGCCGCTGGCGTGCTCTCGATGGCGTGGCTTGCCCGTGTGCAGGCACGTCGCGGGCAGCCGTTGACCGCGACGTCATCGTCGCGCCGCCGGGAGCCCGTCCCTGGCGCGACCGCGGGTGCCGGAGCGACCTCGACCACGGCACGGCCCCGGTAGCGGGCGTCGTCTGCTCCCACCCCGCGCTACGGCCCCGGTTCGACCTCCTCGAGATCGATCGCAACCGGCAACGACGTCCGGAGCCACGTCTCGAGCCCCGTCGTGCCGTACTTGCCGGCGATCGCAGCGCGGGCGACGCGGTCCTCGGCCTCGCCCTCGACGACCCGCGCAACGCCGGCGAGGCGGTGGCCGCCGACGACAACCTCGACCGCGGAGTTCGCCCTGAGGTTGCGCACCCAGTGCGCCGCTTCGCCGCCGCCGCTCAGGAGATACGCCGTCCGATCCACCGCCGCGAACCAGATGACGATCGGACGCGGCTGGCCGCTCGTCCGGCCCCGCGTGACCAGCGTGCACTCCACCTCGCTCGCGAGGGCCTCGTCGACGGGACGCGTCGTCAGCCCAGGTCCCGCTGCACGCTCAGGACGTCCTTCAGCTGCTCGACCCGGCTCATGACCTTCGCGAGCTGGGCGACCGATGCGACCTGGATCGTCATCGTGACCTCGGCCGAGTGGTCGGGGTTGACGCCGACGTTGGCCGCCAGGATGTTCACCCGGTTCTCGGCCATGACCTGGGTGATGTCCGAAAGGAGGCCCGTGCGGTCGTACGCCTCGACGCGGATCGCGATCGGGTACGTCTGCGCCGGCGCCGCCTCCCACTCGACGTCGATCAGGCGGGTCACCTCGCGCTCGTTGAGCACCGTCGGGCAGGAGCGCAGATGGACGGTGATCCCCTTGCCCCGCGTGATGAACCCCTGGATCGGGTCACCGGGGATCGGGTGGCAGCACTTCGCGAACCGGACGAGGAGGTCTCCGACGCCCTTGACGCGGACGCCGCCGGTGCGCGCGGGCTGCTGCGGGGCGATCGTCGGCACGGTCGAGGCGCCGTCGTCGAGGACGCCCAGCCGCATGACGACCTGCTGCGCGCTGATCGCCCCGTAGCCGATCGCGGCAAAGAAGTCGTCCACCGACTCGTGCTGGTAGTTCTTCGCGACATCGGCGACCCGGTCCAGCCCGACCGCCTGGATGCTCGTCCTCGCCAGCCGCCGTAGCTCGCGTTCGAGCGACTCACGCCCGTGGACGATGTTCTCGGCGCGGTCCTTCTTCTTGAACCATTGCCGGATCTTCTCCCGGGCGTGCGAGGTGCGCACGAGGTTCAGCCAGTCGCGGGACGGGCCGTGCTCGCCCTTCGTCGTGACGATCTCGACGATGTCCCCGTTCTTGAGACGGTAGTCGAGCGGCACGAGGCGGTTGTTGACCTTCGCCCCGATCGTGCGGTGACCGATGTCGGTGTGGATCCGGTACGCGAAGTCGAGCGGCGTCGCGCCCGCGGGGAGATCCTTGATGTCGCCGCGAGGCGTGAACACGAACACCTGGTCCTGGAAGATGTCGAGCTTGATCCCCTCGACGAACTCGGTCGCATCGGACTCGCTGACGTCGCGCTGCCACTCCATGAGCTGGCGGAGCCAGGCGAGCTTCGCGTCGTATTCGCGCTCGGCCTTCGAGCCCTCCTTGTATCGCCAGTGCGCCGCGATGCCGACCTCGGACACCTGGTGCATCGCGTGGGTCCGGATCTGGATCTCCAGCGGCTTCCCGTCGAGCGCGATGACGGCCGTGTGGAGCGACTGGTAGAGGTTGTTCTTGGGGACCGCGATGTAGTCGTCGAACTGGCCGGGGATCGGGCGCCAGATCGAGTGGACGACGCCGAGCGCGGCGTAGCAGTCGCGGACCTCGTCGACGAGCAGGCGGATCGCGTAGACGTCGTAGATCTCGCCGAACTCCGCGCCCTTGCGCTGCATCTTCTTCCAGATGCTGTAGATGTGCTTCGGGCGGCCCTGCAGCTCGCCCTCGATGCCCGCCGCCGCGAGCTTCGGACGGAGCTCGTCGATCGCACGCTCGATATACGTCTCGCGGCCCTTGCGGCGCGTGTCGAGCAGCTTCGCGAGCTCGCGGAACGCCTCCGGCTCGAGCGCCTTGAAGCTCAGGTCCTCGAGCTCCCACTTGATCTGCCAGATCCCGAGCCGCTCGGCGAGCGGGGCGTAGATCTCCATCGTCTGGCGCGCGATCCGCTGCTGCTTCTCGGTCTTCAGCGCGCCGAGCGTCCGCATGTTGTGCAGCCGGTCCGCGAGCTTGATGAGGACGACCCGGATGTCCTCCGCCATCGCGAGGAACATCTTCCGGATGTTCTCGGCCTGCTGCTGCTCGTGGCTGTGGGTGCTGAACTTCGACAGCTTCGTGACGCCGTCGACGAGGTGGGCGACCTCGGGCCCGAACCGCTCCTCGACGTCCGCGAGGCTGTACTCGGTGTCCTCGGGGACGTCGTGCAGGAGCGCGGCGCTGACCGCGATGGGCTCGATCCCGAGCTCGGCGAGGATCTGCGCCGACGCGATGGGGTGCGTGACGTATGGCTCGCCCGAGGCGCGGACCTGCGTCTGGTGCGCCTCGACGGCGAGGTCGAATGCGCGGTCGACGAGCGCGAGGTCCGCCTGCGGGTGCTGCGCCCGGAGCGCACCGTGGAGGTCCCGCCGCAGGGCTTCCAGGTCCCACGCGGGGGCGCTCGCCGTCGTGCCGGCCGCGGCCCCCTCGCGGCGCGGCCCGCGGCGAGCGGGCGCCGGTGCCTGCCGCGTCGCGGCGAGCGGCACCTCGGGATCTCGGACGACGGGCTCGGCCATGCGTTCGAGTCTACCGCGCGCCGTTCGCGGGCCCATCCCCGGGGAGGTTCAGCCCAACAGGCCGATGGCCAGGTCCCCGTCGAGCTGGAGGTCGCCGCCGGGCGTCACGAGGACGTCGCGCAGGCGGATCGGAAGGTCGTCACCGGCACGCAGGAGGACGACCTCGTCGAGTCCGACGGGGTTGTCGTCCACCTCGAGGACGAGGTCGCCGTTGGCCGCGACGTCGAGCGTCCCCGCGACCTCGACCCCGACGTCGATCGTGAGCCGGTCCGGGTCCTGCAGCGTGACGCTGTTCGGCCGCACGCCCGTCCGCTGCTCGACGGCATCCGAGATCAGGAGCTCCGCCTGGCTGCCGCCGATCACCGTCGTCGCGGTGACATCGTCGCCGCCTCCCCCGACCGAGATCCGGTCGAGGATGACGGCGCTCCCGCCGACGTTGGCGACCGTGACGTCGCTCAGCCGGCCGGCGACGGCGTCCGCGGTGCGGTCGAGGATCGAGACGTCGCGCAGCTCGACGTCGAGGGCGCCGATCGCGAGGTCGCGGAACGTCGCGTCCGTCGCCCGGATCCGCACCCGGTCCGCGCGGAGCCCGATCAGGTCCGTCGGCGGGTCGCTCGACACGGTGACGGTGGTGTCGTCCGCCTCGAGGCCCGCGGCCGCCACCGCCGTGGTGACCATGCCCGCCGCGACCTGGGGCAGGCCCACGACGACGATCAGCGCGATCACGACCGCGCCAAGCACCAGCGTGAACAGGCAGCCGCGCATCAGCCGTCCCAGCCCATCGTGGCCAGCGTCTCGCGCGCCACGCGGGCCTCGTCCCACGGGAGTGCGTGGTCCGCGTACAGGATCGTCGGCTCGTGTCCCTTCCCGGCGAGCAGCACGATGTCGCCCGGACGGGCGCGCTCGAACGCCGCCTCGATCGCGGCACGGCGGTCGGGGATCGCGAGGACGTCCACGCCGCGGTGCCGTCCCGCCGACTCGGCGCCACGCACGATCTCGTCGACGATCGCCTCAGGGTCCTCGCCGCGCGGATCCTCGTCGGCGGCGATGACGAGCCGGCACCGTTCGCCGGCGATCCTGCCCATCTGCGCCCGCTTCGCCGTGTCCCGCTCGCCGCCCGACCCGAAGACCGCGAGGAGACCGCCGCCACGTGCCGCCGCGAGCGGCGCAAGGAGATCGAGGACGCCGGCCAGGGACGCCGGCGAGTGCGCGTAGTCCACGATCACGCCGAACGGCTGGCCCTGGTCAACCCGCTCCATGCGGCCGGGGACGCCGGTGACGCCCTCGAGGCCGCCGCGGACGGCATCGGCGTCGAGGCCGAGGCCGTCGGCCAGTGCGACGACCGCGAGTGCGTTGTGCACGTTGAACCGCCCGGCGAGCCGGAGCTGCAGCGCCGCGTCCCCCGACGGCGCCGCGTACCGGATGCGCAGGTGCCGGGCGTCCTCCTCGATCCGCGTCGCTCGCACGTCGGCCGGCTGGGTCGTCCCGTACGTCAGCACCCGGGCACCCGACTCGCGCGCGGTCGCTTCGAACCAGGCGGCGGCCGCGTCGTCCCGGTTGATCACCGCGAGCTTCGGCCACGGACGGCCGTCGACGGACTTCACGGGGTTGCCGGCCGACGGCGCGAGCGCCGCGAACAGCCGCAGCTTGGCGGCGCGGTACGCCTCGAACGAGCCGTGGAGGTCGAGATGCTCGTGGCTGAGGTTGGTGAAGATCGCCGCGTCGTACGCGACGCCCACGACGCGGTCGAGCGCGAGCGCGTGTGACGTCGTCTCGAGGACCGAGGCCGTGTTCCCCGCACGCACCATCGCGGCCAGCGTCGCCTGCAGCTCGGGCGCGCCGGGGGTCGTGACGTGGGCCTCGTGTCGCTCCCGCGCCTCGCCGACCTTCGTCTCGACGGTGCCGATCATCCCGGCCGGCACGCCCGCCGCCTCGACGGCTGCGAGCGCGAGGAACGAGGTCGTCGTCTTGCCGTCGGTGCCCGTGATCCCGATCACGCCCATCCGGTGCGAGGGGTCGTCGTACCACCATGCGGCAGCGTGGGCGAGGGCGGTGCGCGCCCCGCTCACGACGACCTGCGGCAGGGGTGTGCCGGCAACGGTGCGCTCGACGATCGCGGCCGCCGCGCCGTTCGCGGCGGCACGATGGACGTACTCGGTGCCGTCGACGTGGAAGCCCGGAATGGCAACGAACAGGGTCCCGTCGCGGACCGCGCGCGAGTCCTCCGTCACGCCGCGCACCGGCACGTCCCCCACTCCGCCGACACCGATGGGGAGGTCGTCCCGGCGGGCGCCGCGCAGGAGGTTCGCGGCGTCGAGGCGGCTGAGGAGCCCGCCGAGTCGGCGCGGCTGTGCGGGCTCCGCGGCGGCGATCGCGGCCGCCACGGCGCTGACGTCGCTCATCGCGCGGTTCGGCCGGGCGTCACCAGTCGCTCCACCCGCGCGAGGCCGCGCCCGAGCGCGTACCGCCACGGTCGTGCCACGCGCTCGTGGGCGCCGGCCAGGGCAACCCACTCGGCGCCGAACGACCGCTTGTGCTCGTACAGGCCGTGGGTCGGCTCTCCCTCGGAGGGGATGCGGCGCGCGCCGGGCACGTCGACCCCACCGAGGTCCATCTCGGCCCTGCCCTCCGCAAGCGCGAGCTGGATCGCGCGCCACCGGAGGAGGTGCATCGCACCCGGATGGTCACGCCGCCGCTCCGCTCGATCGCCGCTGTGCGCGGTAGACAGCCGCCGGCCGTGCCGATAGAGGACGAGCCCTCCCAGGACATCGCCGTCCGCCGCCCCCTCGCGTGCCTCGAGGTAGACGAGGTGGCCGGCCTCGAGCGCGCGGGCCCACCATGCGACGAACTCCTCCGGCCCGCCGAAGCCGAAGCCCCGGCGCTCGCCCGTCGCGCGGAGCAGGGCGTAGAAGCGGCGCAGCGCATCGCCCGCCGCCTCGGTCGCCCGTACGGTGCCGGGAAGGTCGGTCGTTGCCGCGTCCCAGCGAAGCACGACGACGCCGTCTCGTTCCGCCCGACGGATCCGCTGCCGGGTTGCCTTGGCGATCCCGTCCATCACCGCGGCCTCATCGGCCGCGGCCGGGAGCGGCAGGGCCATCCGGTGTCGCGAGGGCTGGATCTCGGGGATCCCGTGGAAGCCCACGGCGTCGAGCGCCCGGCGGTACGCCTCGTCGTCCGCGCCGACCTCGGGGTCGGCGGAGAGGACGTCGAGACCCGCGTCGGACAGCTGGACGGCGAGCGCTGCGAGCGCCTCGCCCACTCGTGCGCCGCTCCCGTCCCCCGTCCATGGGGCAGCATCGACGACCGGGCCGCGGGGGACGTACGCCGATCCGCCGCCGACCCCGTGCCATGGGCGGACGAGGACGAGCGCGCGAGCATCGCCGACGACGTGGAAGCGGGCCTCCCAGCCCGTCCCCTCCCGATGCGCGGCCCACGCCCTGGAC
>DATFQL010000068.1:0-8368 GCA_035264305.1 Candidatus Limnocylindrales bacterium
GGCTGCCCGGGTGTCGGGCGGCTCAAGGCTCCGGGTACGAGCCCGGGGCGCTGCTGGGATTCTGCGGCCCGGGCAGCTGCGCGCCGCGAAGGGTCGTCGAGCGTGCGGCCGAGCGGAGTGCCGGGACCGGGGTCGCCGGCGTCGCCGGGATTGGCGCCCCGATCGGCCTCGGCATCTCGGTTGCGATCGGCTCATACGACGCAACATCCGAGCGCTCGAAGTCCTTGCCGCACCACGCGCACAGCGACCAGTCGAGCCCCACGAGGCGGCCGCAGTTCGCGCAGACCCGGTTGAGCCGCGTCCGGCACGACGGGCAGATGATCCATTCCTCGTTCACCCGCCGCGAGCACGACGGACAGGTCCTGATCGTCTCGACCTCGGCGAGGAGCGCCTCCTCGGCGAGGTTCCGCTCGTACACCTCGCCGATCTTCTCGTGCGGGCGGACGATGCGGTAGACGATCACCCCGAACAGGAACAGGACCGGCGTGAACAGGACGATGAGCGCCGCCGCGAGGTACGGCAGGACCGGATTCTCGCTCCGCTGCTGCATGTCGCGGAACGCCCAGTAGGCGGTCGCGAGCCACAGGATGACGAAGTAGATCGCGGTGGCCTGGATCGCGAGCTGCACGATCGGGTTCGTGAAGAACCCGCCGATCGTGTCACCGATCGTTTCGAGGATCTGGTCCATGCGTGGGCGTGTGGCCTCCCAAGGGGCAGGGCGCACCCGTGGGCGCGCGGCGGACGGCAGTGTAACAGGCGAGCCGGGGGCAGCCGGGGTACCCCGTTGACGCGCGACGGCGCCGGTGGGTGACGCCCCGCGGACCGTATGCCGACGTCATGCATCCACCGACCGCCGACGGGGCAGCTCGAGCGTCCACGCGGCGCTGCGGAAGGCCGAACCCACGCCCGCGAGGGCGAGCACGCCAAGCCAGGTGGCGACCCACGTGAGCAGCGCGACGGCGATCGTCGTCGTGTCCCCGCCCTCGAGGACGACCTGACGGACGCGGCTCCAGCCGACCCCCGCCGCGAGGAGGCCCGGTACGGTGAGCAGGACGACCACGCCGATGCCCGCGAGGGCCGTTGGCACCACCCGGTGGGGCCGCCGCACGAGATCGGCCCACCCGAGCAGCCACGCGACGAGGACCGGTCGCCGCTCGATGACGAGCCGCCGGACCCCGACGCTCGCGGCGGCGTCGCCGAGCTGCCACGCGATCGCGATCCCGATGACGACCCACGGGACCTCGCCGAGCACGCGGATCGGCAGCGGCGTCGCGAGGCTCTCGGGCAGGATCAGCTCGCGGTACGTCACGTCATACACCGGTCGCCAGGCGAGGAGCAGCGCGACCGCGACCGGGGCGAGGGCGAGCAGCCGGATCACCGCGATGCGGCCGGGACCGGGGGCACCATCGAGCGCGGGGGCCGGTGCCACGATCCCCTCGTCCGCCGCGGCATCGAGCGTGATCGCGATCCCCTCGCGCTCCGCCCATGCCCCCGCGAGCAGCGCCGCTCCGAGCAGCGTGAGCCCGGCGACAAGGCCGCCGAGCAGGATCGTGAGGAGGGTCGCGGACGGGGCGCCGAACACGAGCGAGCTGATGGGATTGCCGAGCGCGTTCTGCAGGCCGGTCGGCGTGGGCAGCACGAGGATCGGCCACGCGACGAGGACGAGCCCACCGCCGGCGAGGAACCCGAGCAGGCCGAAGGCCCAGGACGCGGGTCGGACGAGCGTGACCAGGACGGCGCCGCTGATCGTCGCGCCCCACCGGAGCCTGACGCCGTGCGCGGTCGAACCGGACGTGCGCGCACCGCCGGCACCTGGCTGGGGGCGCGCGGCGGCCGACCCCGGGGTCACGGCTGCGGGCTGGCCACCGTGAGCCGGCCGAGCACCGCGAGCGCGTCCTCGACCTTTTCCATCTCGGATCCGTACGTCGCGAAGTCGCCGGCCTGGAGCGCGGCCTGGGCCGCTTCGAAGTGGGTGTTCGCGTAGTCGACGAGACCCGGGACGTCCTGCGGGAGCCCGGAGTCAGGCGGCGGACTCGCCGCCGGCGGCGAAGACGGCCCGGGCGTCGCCGACGGCCCCGGCGGAGCCGACCGCCCCGGCGAGGGCTCCGGCGACGGGCTCGCGCCCGGCCCCTCGCCCTGCTGTGACAGCAGGAGGGTCAGCGCCTCGGCCAGCGAGTCGCCCCACACGATGGTCGTGGGGCTCGCGACGACGATCTTCTGGAACTCCGGGAACGCCGCCGACGTGGACTGGAGGTAGACGGGCTGGAGGTACAGCAGCGAGTCGCCGACCGGGACGACGATCAGGTTGCCGCGTACGACGGAGCTCCCACTCTGGTTCCACAGCGAGATCTGCGCGCTGATGAGCGGATCCTGGTCGATCCGCGCCTCGATCTGCGCGGGGCCGAAGATCGTGGTGTCGGTCGGGAACCGGTAGGCACGGACCGCCCCGTAGTTCGGCGCGTCGTTGCGGGCGGCCACCCACGAGATCATGTTGGGCCGGCTGGCGGCGATCATCGGCTGGAGGAGCAGGAACTCCGCCGTCGGCTCGCCGGGCATCCGCATCACGACGTAGTACGCCTCGGACTCGAGGCTCTGCTGGTTCGTCTGCTTCTCGGGGACGGTCCACAGGTCGGTGCGGTTGAAGAACGTCAGCGGGTTGTCGACGTGGTAGCGCCCGTAGACGCGGGTCTGCACGTTGAACTGCTCCTCGGGCACGCGGAGGTGATCCGCGAGCCCGTCGCCCATCCCGTCGAGGGCCGTGAACATGCCCGGGAAGATCCCGGACCACGCCCGGATGAGCGGGTCGGTGGGGTCGGAGACGTAGAAGCGCATCGTGCCGTCGTAGGCGTCCATCGTGATCTTGACGCTGTTGCGGATGTAGTTGATCGCCTCGCCGTCGAGGCCCGATCCGGTGCCGAGGTCCGAGCCGTTGAACCACGTCGCGTGCGGGAAGCGGTCGCTGATCGTGTACGCGTCCTGGACGTACACGAGGTGACCGCGGTCGTCGACGACGACATACGGGTCCTTGTCGTAGCGCAGGAAGGGCGCGATCCGCCCCAGCCGGTCCGAGAGCGTGCGGTGGAACAGCAGCTCGCTGTCCGCCGTGATCTGGTCCGAGATCAGGAGGTCGAGGTCACGGAACCGCAGGGCGAACAGCAGCCGGTTGAGGGTCGAGTCGAGACGAACCCCCGTGTCGGCGGACCACGAGGTGACCTCGTCGACGGAACCCGAGCTCGTGTCCCGCGGGTAGTCGAACTCCGCCTGTCGCGCGCGAACGACGACGTAGTGCGCGTCGCCCTCCCCGAAGTAGATCCGCGGCTGGACGATCTCGGGCGCGCCCTCGAAGGAGACCGGCGGCAGGTCCCTGACCCACAGGCGCGGCTGGCCCTCGGTCGTCACCTCGTTCACCGGCACCATCGCGATGCCGATGCCGTGGGTGTAGATGATCCGCTGGTTGACCCAGCTCGCGGCCTCCGGGTTCTTGTCGATCGCGAGCTCGCGCCCCGACAGCATCACCTGGCGGAGCGTCCCGTCGATCACGTAGCGGTCGGTGTCGACGTCGACGAAGTCGTAGTACTGGCGGACGTTCTGGACCTGCCGCAGGGTGGTCTGGAGCGGGCGGTAGTCCCACAGCCGGGCGTTCGTGAAGGTGTCCGCCTCGTTCTCGATCGCGGCCCGGGTCAACGGCGCGGTACCGCCATATGTCCGGCTGTCCCAGTCCTCGATCCCGAAGCCGAGCTGGGTCATCGCGATGTTGTTCCCGATGTACCGCTCCTCCTGCGCGTACGTGTTGGGATCGACGCTGAACCGCTGGACGGCCTCGGGGTAGAGCCGGCCCAACAGGATCGACGCCGCGAACCAGATCACCACCACGGCGCCCAGTGGCCACAGCCACCGGGTGAACGCGCCGGCGACCAACAGCGCGCCTGCGATCCCCGACAGGAACGTGAGGACGTCGTACGCCATGAACCGCGCGTTGGCGTCGGCATACGCGACGCCGACGGCGACCCCGGCCTGGCTGTAGACGAGCTCGTACTTGTCGAGCTGGTAGCCGAAGGCGACGCTCAGCAGGTACAGCCCGGCGATGACGGCGAGGTGGACGCGAACCCGCGTGACGAACACCTCCCCGCCCCGGGTGGCGGCGAGCAGGTAGCGGGCGCCGGCGACCGCAAGTGCCGCGAGCAGCAGCCCGTTGACGAGCGACTGGACGAACCGCAGGAACGGCAGGTCGAACAGGAAGAACCCGATGTCGCGCTGGAACACGGGATCCACGACGGACGCCGTCGGCGAGAACGGGACGCCGTTCGACCACAGGAGGATCGTCTCCCACGCGGTGGCGAATGCCCCGGCGACGCCGAGTGCGAGGAGGACCGAGAACAGCGCGATCACCCAGGTCCCGACGGGCACGAGGTCGGGCATGTCGTCTGCCTCGAACACGAGCGTGGGCCCGGATCCGGGTCGTGGTCCGAACGGGCCGGTGCCGCCGAGGCGGGCGTTGTGATCCGCGCGCCGCTGCGCGTCGGCGAGCCGCTCGGACCACGTGCGGAGGACCCCGGGGCGGCTCGGGTCGGCCGGTGGCACGAGGCGCCCGGCGAGCCACAGCGTGCCGAGCAGCACGAGCAACGTGATCCCGAGCCCTGCGAGGAACAGTCCCAGCTGGGCGCCGAGCCGCGTCCACAGGACGCTTGCGAACCCGATGGACTGGTACCAGATGACGTCGGTCCAGAGGTCGATGCCGACGCTCGCGAGCAGGATCACGAGGAGGATCACGATCCCCACCGCGGCGAGCCCGAGGCGCCGGAAGATCCTCCCGATCGACGGCGGGGTCGCTCCGTCGTCAGGGCCGCCGACCGGGCGGCCGGAACCCCGAGGCGGCCCGCCGTTGCCGCCGGCCCGACTCCCGCCGGGCGTGCGGGGTCGCGGACCGCCGGGGCGGCCGCGGGGCCGGATCGGCGTCGGCTCGTCGTCGCTCAGGCGCGTGCCGGCATCCTCGGCATCGCCGTCCTCGCGCCCCTCCGCGTCGAGGTCATCAGGGCCAGGCGGATCCCCGCCGACCCGCCGCGCATCGTCACCGGGGCGAGGCCGAGGAGGTCGCCCTTCGGCCGCGGCGCGGCGCCGCTCCAGCTCCCGCATGAACTCGTCGAACAGATCGCCCATCGCACCGCATTCCCGGTCGTGCGAGCGACGGTGACGGCCGCCCGGCGTGTCCAGCGTCGCACGGAATCGAGATTCGGTCCCGTCCGACTCGCGCTAGGGACGGTGAAGCGACTCGACCGCGCGCCTGAATCCGGTGAGGACCTGCTCGGCGAGCTGGTTGGGCGGCATGGTCGCGACGAGCGCGGGTTCGAACCGGAACGCCGTTCGGATCGCAAGCGGACACCGCCACGGCCGCGTCTCGTCCTCGGGAGGAGCGACGGGCGTCAGGCGGATGCCCAGGCGGCCGTCCTCCTCGAGGATGAGCCCGGACAGCGAGCCGGCGAAGGTGGGGCCGAGGCGCAGCAGCGGGGGCTCCGGCGGCGGGCCCCCGGCAGGGCCGACGTCCCGGAACGAGACGACGCCCTCGTCGTCGGTCACCCACATGACCGCCAGCCACCAGTCCTCCGGGCCCACGACGGGCTTCGCCATGCCCGCTCGGAACCGGCGATCACCGACGCGGACCTCCTGCTCGCGGAGGAACGACGGGCCGGGATGCGGGAGGCGGTCGGGCACGAGCCCGAGGATACCGGCGGGTCCGCGCCTCAGGAGGCCGGCGGAGGCGGCGGTGCGAGCGGCGCGGGGGTCTCGTCGGCCGGCCCGCGGACAGCGGTTGGAGGCGCCGTCGTCGCGGCGGGCTCCACGACGCGGGCGACGGGAGCGTTCGCCTGCGCGGCCTGCACGTCCGCGAAATCGTCGCCGGGCGCCACGTCGCTGAGCGTCGTGAGGTCGATCCCCTCGTCCAGGACGACGTCGGTCTTGTTCGCGATGCTCTCGGCCTCGAGATCCGCCCGTTCGGCCTCGATCTGGAGCCGGAACATCTCGCGGCGCACCGCGTCGTCGGGGGGCGCGAGCGACTCGGCCTCCTCGGGACCGCCGACCTCGACCGGCTCCTCGCCGGTGATGAACGAGAGGATCCGGCTCCGGGGCCGGCTCGGCTCGCTCCGAGCACGGAGGATCGCCTCCGGGTCGAGCGTCGTCACGCCCCGGATCTCCTCCGTCGCGGTGCTGGTGAGCGTCGCGCCGCACGATGGACATGTGGGAAGGTCGGCGGCAGGAAGGGGCGCCGAGCACCACTGGCAGCGCGGTGCCGTGCCGGTCGTCGGGTCGGCCATGGGCGCAATCCTACTTGACCGATTCCACCCCGCGTCCACCCGTTCGTCCTAACCGAGGCCGGGACCGGGCTCGCGCGTCATTCCCATTCGATGGTCGCCGGCGGCTTGGACGAGATGTCGTAGACCACCCGGTTGACACCGGGGACCTCGTTGACGATCCGGCTGCTGATCCTGCCCAGCACG
Organism: Candidatus Limnocylindrales bacterium; assembly: GCA_035264305.1. Taxonomy (GTDB): domain Bacteria; phylum Chloroflexota; class Limnocylindria; order Limnocylindrales; family CSP1-4; genus CAIXZV01. The sequence goes on from DATFQL010000068.1 coordinate 6,492, forward strand.
TCGTACGGCAGCTTCGCCCAGTCGGCGGTCATGCCGTCCTCCGACGTCACCGCACGGATCGCGACGACATTCGCGTACGTCCGGCCATCGCCCATCACGCCGACGCTCCGCACCGGGGTGAGGATCGCGAAGCTCTGCCACACGCTGCGGTACAGGCCGGCCGCCTTGATCTCGTCGATCACGATCCAGTCGGCATCACGCAGCGTGTCGAGCCGCTCGCGGGTGACCTCGCCCAGGATCCGGATCGCCAGGCCAGGCCCGGGGAACGGCTGGCGCTGGACCATCGCGTCCGGGAGTCCGAGCGCGGTTCCCACGAGCCGGACCTCGTCCTTGAACAGGTACCGCAGGGGCTCGATCAGCTGGAACCGGAGGTCCGCGGGAAGCCCGCCGACGTTGTGGTGGGTCTTGATCTTCTGGGCCGTCTTCGTCTCGGGCGTCGTCGACTCGATGACGTCCGGGTAGAGCGTCCCCTGGGTCAGGAAGTCGATCCTGCCGAGCTTCGCCGCCTCTTCCTCGAACACGCGGATGAACTCGTCGCCGATGATCCTGCGCTTCTGCTCGGGATCCGTGACGCCGGCCAGTCGCGCGAGGAACCGCTCACGCGCGTCGACCATCACCAGGCGCATGCCGAGGTTCGCCTCGAACGTCGCGCGCAGCAGCTCCGACTCCTTCTTGCGCATCAGGCCGTGGTCGACGTAGATGCACGTGAGGCGGTCCCCCACCGCGCGGTGCACGAGGGCGGCGGCGACGGCCGAGTCGACGCCACCCGACAGGGCGCAGATGACCTTGCCATCGGAACCGGTCTCGCGCGCATGGGTGTCGACGCGGTCGCGAATCTCCACGACGGTGGTGTCGATGAAGTTCGCCGGCGTCCAGGCGGGCGCGATCCGCGCGATCCCGGTCACGAAGTTGCGCAGCACGTCCTTGCCGCGCGGCGTGTGCGCGACCTCGGGGTGGAACTGGATCCCGTACAGATTCCGGTGCGGCGCCTCGAGACCGGCGTAGGGCGTCGAGTCGGTCTGGGCAGTCGAGCTGAAGCCCTCGGGCAGCCGGGTGATGGAGTCCCCGTGGCTCATCCAGACCGGCTGCTCGCGGTCGATGCCCGAGAACAGGCCGTCCTCCTTCGTGATCTGGACGGTTGCCGGACCGTACTCGCGCTTGGACGCGGACACGACGTCGCCGCCGAGCTCGAGCGCCATGAGCTGCGCGCCGTAGCAGATGCCGAGGACGGGCAGGCGCCCGCTCCAGATGGACGCGTCGGGCTTCGGCGCACCGGCGTCGTAGACCGACATCGGGCCGCCCGACAGGATCACGGCACGCACGCCGCGCGCCTCGAGCTCGTGGAGCGGCATGTCGTGGGGGAGGAGCTCCGAGTAGACGTTGAGCTCCCGGACGCGGCGGGCGATCAGCTGGGCGAACTGCGAGCCGAAGTCGAGGACGGCGACGATGCCGGGCTCGGGGACCGTCGCGGCGACGGGCGGCGGGTCGGACGGCCCGCGGCTGGGGGGTGGCGCGTCGAGCGCGACCTCGAGGTATGCCTCGACCTCCGCGTCGTCGGACCCGAGGACACGATGGCCGGCGTTCGCCGGCTCCCCGTACACGGTCTTGCCGCGCTGCCCGATCGGCGACGGCTGCTCCTCCGGCTCGGTCAACGGCCCCTCCCGCGGTGTGTCGGCTGGTGCACCGAAGTCTAGCGGGCGGTCCTGCCCCGAGGGCCGCTGGCGGGCACGAAAAAGCGACCGACCGCCTCTGGTAGGGAGCGCGGCGATCGGTCGCAGGAGTCGGAGGAGCGCGTTATTCGGTTGTTCTTCAGTTGTTCGTTCCCGTCGGCTCCGGTGGGCCCCGGTGCCATCGCGTTCGATGTCCGTATCCTGCAC
>DATFQL010000069.1:0-11503 GCA_035264305.1 Candidatus Limnocylindrales bacterium
CACCAGCGGTTCCGACCATGCTGCGATGGTACGTCCGTTGCCGGTGCAACCCGGCCCGGGCCGTCGGCGTACTGACAGGTAACGGGCTGTGCAAGCCGTGGTAAGCGGCGTAGGCTACGTTCCTCGCTGATTTGGCATGCCCTACGGGTGTACGGAGACCACATCGCTGAACAGGACCACGCAGCGGGCGCTGGCCGCGCTGCTGATCGGGATGGTCGTCGCGCTCGCCGCCTTTGCGCCGGTCGCAGCCGCCGCGCGCGTTCCGAAGGTCGCGATCGTCGTGGGGCCGGTCGGCGACGTGATCACCGGGCGCTACAAGGCCCTCGCAAATGAGGCAGCCCAGGTCGCGCGGAACGCGGGAGCCGAGGTCGTCAAGGTCTACACCCCGAATGCGACCTGGCCGGCAGTCCGGACGGCGATCACCGGCGCGTCGATCGTCATCTACCTCGGACACGGGAACGGCTGGCCCTCGCGCTACCGCGACTCGCTGTTCCCGCCCAGCCAGAACGGGTTCGGGCTGAACCCGGTCGCGGGCGGCGACAACTCGGCGCACCAGTATTTCGGCGAAGCGTCCCTCGACAGCGTGAAGCTCGCGAAGGGTGCGGTCGTCCTCCTGCACCACCTCTGCTACGCGTCCGGCAACACCGAGCCGGGCCTTCCCGAGGGCACGGTCGACATGGCCGTCCAGCGGGTCGACAACTACGCCGCGGGCTTCATCCGCGCCGGTGCCGCGGCCGTCGTCGCCGAGGGGCACATGGGCCCGGCGTGGTACGTCCGGCAGCTGTTGAGCGGCAGGGGCTCGATCGAGTCGATCTGGAACCGCTCGCCGAGCGCGAACGGCCACGGGTTCAAGGCGAAGAGCGTCAGGTCGAACGGCTTCGTATCACGGCTCGATCCCGAGAACCGATCGTCCGGCTTCTACCGCTCGCTGGTGTCACGCGGCTCCACGGCAGGCCAGCTCCAGGCGGGCGCCTCCGGCCAGGTGGCGAACGGCGGGCAGGTCACGAACGCTGTCGTCGGTCCGCCGCCGGTCCCGACTCTCGCCAACGCCGCGCTCAAGTTCGGGACGCTCACGCTGGGCTCGCTGCCCATCGCGGCGACGAAGACGCACGTGACGATCCCGCTGGCGTCCGGCAAGACGTCGTCGATCCCGGCCGGCGCGCAGGTCGGCCTCCGGTGGGACCCGATCCTCCTCGACGCACCTGCGGCAACGCCCGCACCTCAGCCATCGGCGTCCCCGGAGCCGTCCGCATCGCCGGCGCCATCAGCCTCGCCCGAACCTGCCTCCTCCGCGTCGCCCTCGCCGGGCGGCTCCCCGGCGGCGAACGCGTCGGTCGAGACGAGCGCCTCGCCGTCGCCCTCGGCCAGCCCGTCGCCCTCCCCCACCCCGTCCCCCAGCCCCAGCCCGAGCCCGACCGCCTCCGCCTCGCCCAGCCCCGCTCCCGCCGTGGAGCCGAGCCCCACGTGGAAGGCCCCGAAGGGGCTGTTCGAGCTGCCGTCGCCGGAGCCGGTCGCCGAGCCCGAGCCCGAGGCCGAGACCTCGACGGGCGTCCTGATCCCGACCGAGGCGCCCGCGGTCGACCTCGTGGTGCCGGAGCGCGTCGGCTCCGTGGTCGACATCGCGAAGGCCAAGCGCGGGCGGGAAGGGATCGAGGTCAGCGTCACGTACCCGGCCGAGCCCGGGCTGTACCGGCTCGTCCCGACGTTGCACACCCCGTCGGGGGTCGCGTATGACGCGGCGACGCAGGCCCTGCTCACGCCGGTTCTCGTCCGCATCGGCGGCAAGATCGCGGTCGCCTACGGGGCACCGGCGACCCTGACGCTCAATTCCGGGATGGAGGCCGCGATCCCCGTTCGGGTCCTCAACTCGGGGTCCGAGGCATGGGACCTGGCCGTCACGCTGGGGCCTGGCCAGGGAGGCGACGACCCGGCCAACGGGTACCACACGTCCCGCTTCCCGGCGGTGCTCACGGGGACCTGGGTCTCCACGACCGCCGCCCCTGTGCCGGTGGCGTCGAGCACGGAGCTGGATGCGAGCATCGCCGGACCCGGCGGCTCCGTCGCCGTGACCCTCGCGGTCACCGCCCCAGAGTCGCCGGGCGAGTACCTGCTGCTGCTGGACACGATCTCGCCGACCCGCGGGCCGCTCTCGGCGCTCGGGAGCGCGCCCGCCCTCGTCCGCGTGACCGTCACCGATCCGGGCGCGAGCCCCTCGTCGGAGCTGCCGCAGCGCGGGGGATGACCGTCAACGCGGCTGTCGGGCGACCAGCCGTCGATCGACACGCAAGCGCAAGCCGGCCGACCAGCGGCCGCGGCTGATGGATCGCGCGGGGGGTGCTTCAATGGACGTGATGGGAGCGAACGTGGCCTCGGTGGATCCGATTCGAGCCACCCCGGTCGGCGATCGCCTCCGGGTGCTGCTCGTCGCGCCCCCGATGGTCCCCGTCCCCCCGCCTACGTACGCCGGCACCGAGCGCGTCGTCGCCGCGATCGGGGACGAGCTCCACCGGCGCGGGCACGCGGTGACGCTCGTGGCCCCCGGGGACTCGGACGTCCCCTACGAGCTCGTCCCGACGGTCGAGCGGAGCCTGTGGTCGTCCGGATTGACGGGCGACGTGGCGTCGTACATGCAGCACACCATCGAGGTCGCGTGGCGCGAGGCACACCGCTTCGACATCGTCCACGCGCACATGGAGAACCACTCGTTCGTGTTCGCGGAGCACTGCGAGACGCCGGTCATCACGACGCTCCACGGCCGGCTCGACGCGCCCGGGTTGCCGGAGCTGCTCGAAACGCACGGCCGCGTGCCCCTCGTCGCGATCAGCGAGAGCCAGCGCCGGTGGTTCCCCGAGCAGCACTGGGTGGCGACGATCCACCACGGGCTGCCGCTCGAAGGGATGCCGTTCGCCCCCGAGCCCGGCGACTACCTCGCGTTCGTCGGTCGCATCACCCCCGAGAAGGGGATCCGTGAGGCGCTGCAGCTGAGCCAGCTCACCGGCATCCGGCTCAAGGCGGCCGCGAAAGCCCATTCGGCGTCCGAGCGGGCCCACTTCGACGACGTGCTCCAACCCGCGATCGATGCCGGTGAGCTGGACTTCCTGGGCGAGATCGGGCCGGGCGAGCGCGACCCCCTGTTCGCGGGCGCGCTCGCGACCGTGATGCTCGGCGGCTGGCCCGAGCCGTTCGGCCTCGTGGCGATCGAGTCCATGGCGACGGGCACCCCCGTCATCGCCCGTCGCGCCGGCGCATTCACCGAGACGATCGAGCACGGCGTGACCGGATTCCTCGTCGACGACGTCAACGAGGCGGCGCTCGCCGTCGAGAAGGTCGGCGAGCTGGATCGGCGGCTCATCCGCGAGCGGGCCCTGGAGCGGTTCTCGCCCGAGCGGATGGTCGACGAGTACGAGGTCGCGTACCGCCAGGTGCTCGCCGCCCGGCCGGCCGCTCGCTAGGCTGCCGGGATGGCACCCCGCGCCCGTGCCGCAGCGACGCCCGACGGTCACCGGACCGCGGACGACCTCGACGCTGCCCACGATCCCGGCCCCGACGTCGCCCGATCGCGGCTCGAGCGGGCGGCGCTCGACGATGCCGCGACGGAGCCGCTGGAGGGGCCCACCCGGCACCGGATCCGGGTCGGCACCGCCTCGTGGACCGACCCGACGATGACCGCTGCCGGCGTGTTCTACCCCGCGTCCGCAGACACGGCCGAGGAGCGCCTGGGCTACTACGCGTCGCGCTTCCCGGTCGTCGAGGTCGACGCGACCTACTACGCGCTCCCGTCACGCCGGCTGTCGGAGCTGTGGGTCGAGCGGACCCCACCGGACTTCGTGTTCGACATCAAGGCACATGCGCTCCTCACGGGCCAGCCCACCGAGACCAAGCGGCTGCCCAAGGCGATCCGCGAGGCGCTGCCCCCGACGCTCGCCGACAAGCCCCGGCTGTACGCGAAGGACTTCCCGGGCGAGCTGCTCGCCGAGGTCTGGCACCAGTTCGCGGACGGGCTCGCGCCCCTCGCCGAGAGCGGCCAGCTAGGCGCGGTCTTCCTCCAGTACCCCAAGTGGTTCTTCACCTCGTCCGAGAATCGGGACGCGATCCGCGAGGCGAAGGCCGCGCTCGACCCGTACGGGCTGACCGTCGCCGTCGAGTTCCGGAACGCCACCTGGTTCAACGAGAAGAACGTCGAGCGCACCTTGCGCTTCCTCACCGACGAGGGCATCCCGCTCGTCATGGTCGACGGGCCGCAGGGGTTCAAGTCGTCGGTGCCGCCGATCGTCGCCGCGACCTCGCCGTCGCTCGCGGTCGTGCGGTTCCACGGTCGGCGGACCGCGACGTGGGAGGACATGAAGGGGCGCGCGACCGTCGAGCGGTTCCGGTACCTGTACGACAGCGAGGAGCTCGAGGAGTGGATCCCGCGCGTCCTCGAGGCGTCGGGCGGCGCGGAGGACACGCACGTCCTCATGAACAACTGCTACGCGAACTACGGCTCGACGAACGCGCGCGAGCTCGCCGCGATGCTGGCCAACGAGCTGGCGTCGGCGGCGAACGCGTAGCCGCGCCCCGGTGACGGGCGGCATGACGTCGAACGCAGTGCCCGGCTTCCGGCCGTCGATCCACGGGCTCCGGTTCTCGAACGCATTCCCGCCGGGTCCGACGCTCACCGTCGGCGGGCTCGACCCGCGACGGGTGGGGTTCGGTGACGCGTCCGCGGGGCTGTGCGGCGGGATGGCACTCACGGCGCGCGACCTGTACGAGGCGGGGCTGAGCTCCCCGCGTGACGCCGCGCCGCCCTCGAACGGCTCTCCACGGTTCCGGGCGCTCGTGCGGCGCCAGGTCGAGTCGCTCGACTGGTTCCGCGTGCCCCTCCGGTATCTCGACCTCCAGGCGCTCCGTCCCGACCCGCCGAGGGGCGTCGGGGCGCTCATGCGTCGGGAGCCGCCTCGCGTCGACACGCTCCTGCGCGAATGGCCGCGGATCCGGCACGAGATCGACGCCGGGCATCCGTCCGTGGTCGGGCTCATCCGGACGGCCGGCCTGTCACCGTGGCACCTGACGAGGAACCACCAGGTGCTGGCGTACGCGTACGACGAGACCGTCGACTCGATCACGCTCCACGTGTACGACCCGAACCACCCGGGACGCGACGACGTGACGCTCGAAATGCGCGTTGCGATGTCGGCCGACGCAGCGACGCTCCCCTGGCGCGAGCGCATCACGCTCCTGCAGTCGACGGGCGAGCCACTGCTCGGCTTCTTCCGCCAGCCCTACCCCAGGCCGCGATCCGTCAGGGCCTGGCGGTAGGCCCAACCGCCCGGCGCACGATCGCCGATCCCGCGACGAACAGGACGGCCGACACGAGGAGGAACGCGGCGTCGTACGCGAACGCGTCGGGCCCCTCGCGCACGTGGTGCACGCCGAGGACGAGATGATCGACGACGCCCTCGAGGAGGTTGAAGCCCGCGAACCCGACGAGCAGACCGCCGACGAGGATCGCACCGCTCGGCCGAGCCCGGGCGATCCCCGCCGCGCGCCACAGCAGCACCACGCCGGCGAGCGTTGCGAGCCACGCCACCACGTGGAACAGGCCGTCCGCGAGCGTGTTCCGGTGGAGCGCGTCGACGGAGGTCGGCGGGTCGACGGCGCTGGCCATGTGGTGCCACTGGAGCACCTGGTGGAGGACGATCCCGTCCAGCAGCCCGCCCAACCCCACCCCGAGCACGACGGCGGGCAGCAGGAACGCCCTCGCCTCGCCGCGCGCAGGCGCCTCCTTCGACGACATGCGTCGAGCGTCGATCGAAGGCCGTCCGGCGGGCATCGCGCTCGGCGTGATGCACGTGACGGGTGACTCTCGGATCGCCGCGCGCCCGACGCCCGACGCCGGCGACCGCTACCGGTCGAGCTCCGCGGCGCGGTCGAGGAACCACAGGAAGTCATCGACGTCGGCCGTGCGCGGCAGCGTCCGCGCCTCGTCGTCCGCGACGACAGCCACGTCGCGGAGGGAGTAGCCGTCGGCCCAGCGGCTGGCCCGCAACACCTCGGCCGCCGAGGCCACGAGCGCGTCGAGGCGGAATGCGGCAGTCGTCTCGTCGAAGTCGGAGGCGAGGTCGCGCAGGCGCCGGCGATCCCGGTCAGCCGCCGATGAGCTGATCCGCCGGGGCGAAGTCGTCGGTGAGGATCGGGGCCCCGACCGTGAATGCGTCGAGCGCCGCGTCGCCGGCGAGGACGGACACGCCGCCGGTCGATGCCCGGACCGCCGCCTCGAGCGCGGCAGCGTCGAACGGGACGTGGGACGCGACGAGCACGACGTTGCCACCACTCGTCCCGTCGAACGTCGCCTGCCACGTGATCACCGCCACGTGCTCGAACAGGGAGCGCAGCGTGGCCGTCTCCGCGCGCACGAAGCGGAGCGCGGGCCCGTCGATGAGGTTCTCGACGTACCTGCCGTCGGGTGTGAGCACCCGGTCGATCTCGCGCACGAACTCGGCTGTCGTGAGATGCCACGGGACGGACCGGCCGCCGAACGCGTCTCCGACGACGAGCCGCCTCGAGTCGGCCCGGACGTCGAGGATCGTCCGGCGGGCGTCGCCGATGGCGACCTCGATCGCGTCGTCGGGCGTGAATCCGAGCGAGTCACGGGCGGTCGCGAGCACGACGGGGTCGAGCTCGAGCACGAGATGTGTGCTCGCCGGATCGATCGCCCGCAGGTACCGCGGGAACGAGAACCCGCCCCCACCTATGTGGAGGGCGTCGAGCCGTGCGGCGCCGTCTGTCAGCTCCCCGGTCGCCGCGGCAAACCAGCGGACGTACGCGAATTCGAGCGCCGTGGGATCGGCGAGGTCGACGTAGGCATGCCGGAGGTCGTCGAGGACGAGGGTTCGACCGCCGGGGTTCGCGGCATCGGTGCGGATCGCGACGCAGTAGTAGCGACTCTCGCGCTGGCACGGGTTCGGCACGAGCGCCGCGGCGACAGCGAGCGCGAGCCCGAGGGCGGCGAGCCCGACCACGGTCGTGGTGCGGTCGCGTCCACCGAGCCGGAGCTGGATCAGGACCCCGGCGACGACGAGGAGCACGCCGGTCGCGACGATGAGCGTCCGGACCGGGACCACGCCGAGCAGCACGAACCCGGCGAGGAACGTGCCCACCAGCGCGCCGCCGGTCCCGATCGCCGACAGTCGGCCGACGAGCGACCCGCTCGAGTCCACGTCCGTGATCGTTGCCCGGACGAGCATCGGCGCCACCCCGGCGAGCACCGCTGCCGGGAGCGTGAACGCGACGAGGCTCAACGAGAGGGCCCCGTCGCCCCCGGTTCCGGCGAGGACCGGGCCGAGGAGGCCGACCACGGGGACGGTGGCGATCGCCGCGATCCCGCCGACGACGAACGTCGGCCCCAGGAGGCGCGTCGGCGCGATGCGATCCGCGAGGCGGCCACCGGCCCACGCACCCACGGCGATGCCCCCCAGGATGATCCCGATGATCGCGGTGTAGACCGTCAGCGAGTTGCCGACAAACGGCGCCACGAGGCGGGAGGCGGCGATCTCGAGCACGAGGATCGACGCCGACGCGACGAACGTCAGGACGGCCGCGGCCGTGCCGCCTAGGCGCGGCGACGAGGCGGCTGGCGCGGACGGCGTCGGAGCGGAGCGGGTCACCGGCCCATCGTCGCCGACTCCGGTGGATCCCGCAGCGACCGCGGGATCGGGGGCTACAGCTGGGGGAGCGCCTGGTGGTCCGTCTGCACCGAGGCGTAGAGGTCGCCGACCTCCGCGACGCGCTCCACGACGTTACGGATCGTCCAGCGGTCCGATGCAAGGGCCGGGTCGTCGAGCTCGTCCCAACGGATCGGCGCGGAGACAGGGGCGCCGGGTCGCGGCCGGACGGCGTAGGGCGCCACGAGGGTCTTGATCGGCGCGTTCTGGGTGTAGTCGAGGCGAGCCTTGCCGCCGCGCTCGGACTTCGACCACTCCCACGACACGATGTCCGGCACCGTCGCCCCGATCGCCCTCGACAGCTTCTCGACCCAGTCGCTCGTGTCGGCGTACGTGTAGCGGCCGCGCTCGAGCGGAATCCAGGCCTGGATGCCGCGCGATCCCGTCGTCTTGGGGTATGCCCGGACGCCCAGATGCTCCAAGGCGGTGCGATAGAGCCGGGCGAGCACGAGGGTCTCGTCCCAGGTCGTCTTCGTGCCCGGGTCGATGTCGATCAGCGCGAACGTGGGCGTCCACGGGTCGTGGATCGTCGACGTCCACGCGTGCACCTCGAACGCGGCCTGGTTCGCGAGCCAGCACAGGCTCGCGGCACGATCCGCGACCAGGTGGTCGTTGGCCTCCCGGTCCTCGCGCTCGCGAAACCCCGTCTCGTGCCAGATGGTGAGCCAGGGCGGCGCGCTCGATGGGATGTCCTTCTGCCAGAAGCCCGACGCGCCGGCGCCGTTGGGATAGCGGTGCAGGTTGAGCGGCCGCTCCGCGAGGTGGGGCAGCATCGCCGGCGCGACCCTCGCGAAGTACGCGACGAGCTCGCGCTTGGTGACGGGCGCCTCGTCGACCGCGTCTCGGGGCGGGAACAGGACCTTGTCGAGGTTCGTGAGCTTGACGTCCTGCCCGGCGACGCGCCAGATCCCCTCGCCCTTGATCGCGGCCAGCGCGTCGAGCTCCGCGTCGGTCACGAGCCACGACGGGTCGACCGCGTCGCCCGACGAAGGTGCCTTTCCCTTCGCCTTTGCCTTCGTGCCCGCCTTCGCCGTCGTGCTCGCCTTCGCCTTCGTGCTCGCCGTCGTCTTCGTCGTCTTCGTCGTCGGCTGCGCGCCGTTCGCGTTGCGTGCCATGGGCTCTGACCCTCCTGGTTCTGGCGTGACCGTTGCGACCGGCGTTGCGGGCGGGAGAGCGGCGGCCACCTCGCGGTCGGCCTTCGCCGGGTCGATCGCCTGCTCCTTCACGACCTCCCTCGGGTCGCGTCCCATCTCCAGGCCCTTGAACGCCGTCTGGCGCACGTGGCCGTCGCGCGTCCAGCCGCCGATCTCCGCGCGGATCACGAGCTCTGGGCGCGTCCAGCGCACGCCGGCGAGGTCGCCTCCCCAGCGGCCCCTGTAGTCAGTCGGCGGCGGCGGATCGAACGGAGGCATCTCGCTCTCGATGGCCTCGAGTCGCGACCGGACGTCCTTGCGCGTCCGTCCGTCGAAGCCGGACCCCACCTTCCCCGCGAACCGCAGCCGCTTCCCCTCGTAGACCCCGACAACGACCGCCCCGAGCTCCTTGGCGTTCCCCTCCCCGGGCGTCCACCCGCCAACGACGAGCTCCTGCTCGGGGCGGGCCTTGATCTTCAGCCAGGCCGACGACCGCCGGCCGACCTCATAGCGGGACCGGCGCTGCTTCGCGACGATCCCCTCGAGACGCTGCGCCTTCACGGCCTCGAAGAACGCGAGCCCTTCGGTGTCGATGTGGCGCGCGTACTGGACGCGCGCGTTCGGCCGCAGCACGAGCTCGAGCAGCTTCTTGCGCTCCTCCAGCGGGACGTCCAGCAGCGAGCGGCCGTCGAGGTACAGCAGGTCGAACGCCTGGTACACGAGTGGCACGGGCCGGCCGGTCCGCCCCGCGCTGATGCGCTCCTGGAGAAGGCTGAAGTCGGGCCGACCCGCATCGTCGAGCGCCACGACCTCGCCGTCGACGATCGCCTGACGTGCCTCGATCCAGTTGGGTGGGGTCAGCAGCCGCGGGAAGTAGGTCTCGGCGTTGTTGCCGTTCCGGGTGAACAGGCCGACCGTACCGTCCGCGACCACCGCCTCGACTCGATAGCCGTCCCACTTGACCTCGTACAGCCAGTCATCGTCGCGGAACGGCTTCGTCGCGAGCGTCGCCTTCATCGGCTCGAGGTATCGGGGCATCGGCGCCTCACGTGCCCCGCTCAGGTCGATCTCGGCGGTCGCCGCGGGTGCCTCGCTGCGCCAGATCGCGGGCGAGTTCGCCTTCACCTCATCGTTCGTACGGCCCGACTTGACGCTCTGCGGGAAGTCCTCGGCGTCCCAGCCCGCCGCCGCATCGCCGTCACGCTTGTGGATCAGCAGCCACTGCTCGCCCTCGTCATCCTCGAACGCGGTCCGCGCCGGGGTGCCCGGGCGACGACTCGTGCGCACGATCGTGAACCGGCCCCGGACCTTCTGGCCGTGGATGCGGAACTTGAGCTCGCCGTTCGCGATCGCGGGCCCCGGATCCGGCGTCTCGTGCTCGGGCTCCCACGTGCCCCAGTCCCACACGATGACATCGCCCGCGCCGTACTGCCTCGCGGGGATCACGCCCTCGAAGTCGAAGTACTCCGCGGGGTGGTCCTCCACGTGGACCGCCATGCGCCGGACGTCCGGGTCGAGCGACGGGCCCTTCGGCACCGCCCATGAGACGAGGACCCCGTCGATCTCGAGCCGGAAGTCGTAGTGGAGCCGCGTCGCCCGGTGGCGCTGGATCACGAACCGGCGCGTGGACCCGAGCTCGGGCGCGGACGTCGCGCGGCCACCGGGCGCCGGCTCCGGCGTCTTCCCGAAGTCGCGCTTGCGGCGGTATTCCTCGAGCGGCATCGCGGCTGAGTATGCCCGGCCGTGGTCACGCGTCCCGGCAGACGGCCCGCTCGCCGAGGGCCACCAGCCGGTCGGCGACGACGTCGACCGGCAGACCAAGCGCCCGGTACAGCTCGTCGAATGACGGGAAGCTCGTCACGACCGTGAGCAGCTCGGCCGCCTCCTCGACGGTCACGCCCTCCCGCAGCTGCCCCTGCTCGTGCATCCGCTTCGCGAGCGTCCGCATGCCCGGGCGGCGGCCGCGCTCGAGCTGCCCGACGGCGGCGACCGCGTCGGCGTCCAGGCCCGCGAGCGTGAACAGCGCCCGCGTGACCTCGGGGATCACGGCGAACATCCGGCAGGACTCGCGCAGCGCGAGGCGGAACGCCTCGCGGGCGTCGGGGTGGTTGGACGCCTCGACGAGGCGGTCGAACCCCGCCTGCCGGCGCAACCGGTCGGCGAGCGCGACGAGCAGTCCGGCGCGCGAGTCGAACAGCTGATACACGGTCGACCGCGAGACGCCGGCCCGCCGCGCGACGTCGTCGATCCGCACGGCGGCCAGCGGCCCGCGGTCGAAGCTCGCCTCCGTCGCCGCGAGGATCCGCTCCCGGGTCGCGTGCGTGGACGCGGCACGGGCGGTCTGGACGTAGGTACGTCGTTTGTCCATGGCGCGAGTCTACTTCACCGGACACTATGTTGTCTCAATACAGTCTGTCCGATGAAATAAATGCAGAGGAGCGCCACGATGCGCACGATCCACTCCCCGGTCCTCGTCGTCGGTGCCGGCCCGGCCGGCCTCGTGACCTCGCTCACGCTCGCGCACCACGGCGTGCCGTCCGTGCTCGTGGAGAAGCACCCCGGGACGTCGATCTACCCTCGGGCCACCGGGATGAGCGTTCGCTCGATGGAGGTCTTCCGGGGCCTCGGGGTGGAGGCGGCGATCCGCGCCCGCAGCCTCGATGCGCT
>DATFQL010000070.1:0-6743 GCA_035264305.1 Candidatus Limnocylindrales bacterium
ACGGGATGCCGGTGTAGACCAGCCCGCCCTCGGACGCGGTCCCGAGCGATCCGGTGGAGCTCCAGCCGCGGTCGTGGGCGACGGACGCGGGGACGGCGGCGGGTGCCGACGTCGCCTGGAACGATGCCTGCTGGCTGAAGGTCACGGCGACCATGGCCGCGACTGCGAGGATGAGCGCGCCGATCGCCACCATCAGCTGGCGCAGGTCGGGAGCATTCGAGATCGTGCGGGGCGTGGTTGCGGACATCGGGTCCTCCCTGGCGCCGGCGGCTCCGTTCTTCGGGCCGTTTCAACCGGCGTCGTTCGATGTCTGCATGCTCGGTTCTGCCGCCGGTCGTGCCATCGGGCTGCGATCCACCTTTCGGGGCGTGAGGTACCTCAAAAGCCTTGACCGCCGGCGACTCCAGTCGTACTATGATTTCCATAGCAACAACTACTACCGTAGCGAGTTCTGGAAAGCAGCGCCATGCAGTTCGGCATCTTCACCGTCGGGGACGTGACCACCGACCCCACCACCGGTCGCACCCCGACCGAGCACGAGCGGATCAAGGCCCAGGTCGAGATCGCGAAGCGCGCGGACGCCGTCGGCCTCGACGTCGTCGCCTTCGGCCAGCACCACAACCCGCCGTTCGTCGCGTCCGCGCCGACCACCACGATGGCGTACGTCGCCGCGCAGACGAAGCGCGTCATCCTCTCGACGGCGACGACGCTGATCACGACGACGGACCCGGTCCGGATCGCCGAGGACTACGCCACCCTCCAGCACCTCACCGATGGCCGGATGGACCTGATGCTCGGCCGAGGCAACACCGGGCCGGTCTACCCCTGGTTCGGGAAGGACATCCGGCGCGGGGTGGAGCTCGCGGTCGAGAACTACGCGCTGCTCCACCGACTGTGGCGCGAGGACGTCGTTAACTGGCAGGGCCAGTTCCGGACGCCCCTCCAGGGCTTCACCTCGACGCCGCGGCCGCTGGACGGGGTGCCGCCGTTCGTGTGGCACGGCTCGATCCGCACCCCCGAGATCGCGGAGCAGGCCGCGTACTACGGTGACGGCTTCTTCGCGAACCACATCTTCTGGCCCGCCGACCACACCAGGCAGATGGTGCGCATCTACCGCGAGCGGTTCGAGCACTACGGCCACGGCGGGGCGGACGACGCCATCGTCGGCCTCGGCGGGCAGGTGTTCATGCGCCCGAACAGCCAGGACGCGATCCGCGAGTTCCGGCCGTACTTCGACAGTGCGCCCGTCTACGGGAACGGCCCGAGCCTCGAGACGTTCACCCGCGAGACGCCGCTCACGGTCGGCAGCCCGCAGGAGGTGATCGACAGGACGCTCGGGTTCCGGGACTACGTGGGCGACTACCAGCGCCAGCTGTTCCTCGTCGACCACGCGGGGCTGCCCGTCGAGACCGTCCTCGAGCAGGTCGAGATCCTCGGGACGGAGGTCGTGCCGGTCCTGCGACGGGAGTTCGACGCGCTGCGACCCGCTCACGTCCCCGACGCGCCGACGCATGCGTCGCGACTGGCAGCGGTGCGCGACACCGCCGCGCTCTCCCCGACGACGAACCACGACGACGCGGAGCCGGCGGTCGACCGTTGGACGGGGTCCCGGGCAGAGGACGAGCACCTGTCGGCGGCGCGATGACCATGCCCAGGATCACCGTGGTCAGCGGTGGGCTTCGCGTGCCCTCGTCGACCCGCCTGCTCGCCGACCAGCTGGGTGACGCGGTCGAGGCGGCGTTGACGGGATCACCTGACGCGGCCGAGCTGCGCCAGGTCGAGCTGCGCGACCATGCACACGCGATCGTCGATGCGCTTCTGACGGGGTTTCCCACCGGCGACCTGCGGACGGCGATCGAGGCGGTCACGGCCGCGGATGCCCTCATCGTCGTCACCCCGACGTTCCAGGGCTCGTACGGCGGCCTGTTCAAGTCGTTCTTCGACCTCGTCGAGGCGGGCTCGGTCCGCGGCGTCCCCGTCCTCCTCGGCGCGACCGGCGGCACCGAGCGTCACTCGCTCGTCATCGAGCACGCGCTCCGGCCGCTGTTCTCGTACCTCGGGGCGCTGACGGTTCCCACGGGGGTCTACGCGGCGACCGCCGACTTCGGCGGACCCGGGACCGCCGCGCTTGCGACCCGTATCGACCGGGCCGCCGGCGAGCTCGCCGCCATGATCGGACGCTTCGTCCGGCCCGCTGCCGACCCCGAGGTCGTCCCGTTCTCCGACCTGCTCGCGGCGACGCGTCCCGGCGAACCACCTGCTGGAGGGGACTGATGGCGGTCGTCCGAACGGCCGGCGCCGAGTGCTCCGTCATCGAGGGTGTCATGGGGATCCTCGGGCGGGCGTGGGCCGGCGCGGTGATCCAGGCGATCCTCGACGGAAACGAGCGGTTCAACGACATCGGCCGCGCAATCCCGGGCGTCACCGACGGGATGCTGTCGGCTCGGCTGCGCGAGCTGTGCGCGAAGGGCCTGGTCGAGCGGGTGGTCGCTCCCGGCCCTCCGGTCAGCGTGACCTACAGGCTGACCGACGCGGGCCGCGACGTCGGACCCGTACTCGATGCCGTCCGCGCGTTCGGGGACAGGCATCGGGAGGTCATCGGGGGCTGACCCTCCCGCCTCCGACCACCCGCACGACCGTGGCACGCGCCGCTACGGCGTCTCGGGCCCCTCGTACCACGCGCGCGCCTGGTCGTTGTCGGGCGAGCCGCTGACTCCGACGACCACAGGCAGCTCCCCGGCGAACGCGACGCCCGCGAGGCTGCCGCCCGACATGCTGACCTGGTCCGCGACGCGGTCCCAGGTTCGTCCGTCGCTCGATCGCCAGACGACGCCCGAGCCGTTGCCGGCGTCCGACTTCCAGCCTGCGACGATCAGGCCGTCCCCGGCCGGCGCCACCGCCGCCATCCGGATGGGCTTCCCGAGCGCCTCGAGCGCGGGCGACGACGGAAGGAGGCTCCAGTCCACGCCGTCCGAGGACGACCAGACGGCCGCTCGGTCGTCGCCGATGCCGAACCCGACCGCGGTGAAGCCGGCGCCGCCGTGGGTCGCCGCCCGCATGGACCCCGCATCGAATGCGGTCGACTCGATCCGGGTCCAGCGCTCGCCGTCATCCGACGTCCAGGCGGCGCCCGCCGTTGCCTCCCCGCCCGCCGCCCCAGTGCGCGATCCAACCACGACCAGTCGATCGGCCGACGCGGTGATCCCGTGCGCCGCGGACCGCGTGAAGTCGGTGTCGGAACCGGCGCGCCGCCATCGGAGGCCGTCGGGCGACGTCCAGATCGCCGCGTCGCGATGGCTCGCGTCCGTGTCCAGGCTGCCGACAGCCACCCACCCGTCCCGCCACGCGACCACCGCGCGCATCTCCGCCGTCCCACCGGCGGGCGCCTCGAGCGCCGCCTCGGCCGGTGCTGCCTGCCACGCGCCGCCGTCGCGAACCCACGCCGCTGCGGCGGCACCGCGCCGCCCGACGACGACGATCCGTCCGCCCGCCGCGGCCACCCCCACCGCGACAGAGCCCTCCTGGCCGGCAAATCCCGGCTCGGGCGTCCACGACCGCCCGTCGGCCGATCGATACGCGACCGCGGCCGACGGTGGGAGCTGGGCGCCGACCGCGAGCAGGCCGTCAGGCGTCGCGGTCACGCCCAACAGCATGCTGGCCTGGACGGCATGGCACGGACTGCACTGGATCCCGGCGCTGCTGCCGGGGGCGACTTCGACGACTTCCGGCGGGAGCTCGATCGCCGCGCGGGCCCACGCGAACTCGGGTCGCTGGCTGGCGGAGGAGACGGGCGCCGGCCCGCTCATCCCGCAGCCCGCGACGAGAACCGCCACGAGCCCGAGCAGCCAGGAGTAGGGGATCCGCATCGCGACGTGACGGTACCGCGGCACGCCGGCGGTGCGCGTCCGCAACGGGCAAGGTCGGTCGGGGTCGGCTGAAAGACCACCGCAAGACTGCCGGGCGTGGGCGTGCGCCGCTCGTCGTGGACCGCTCAGCACCCTGTCGCCATGACATCGCTCCAACCGACGAATGACGTTCATGTCTCCTCCGGGACCGCCCTCACCCGCCGGATCCCGAGGCGCCCGCTCAACCTCTTCGGCGTCGCCGTACGGTCGCTGATCGCCGGGGTCGCGATCGGCACGGTCGTCGGGGCCGGCTGGGCGCTGACCCCGCCGTCGACGCTCGCGCTCGGGGGTGCGGCGCTCGCATGGCTGCTGCTCTCGTTCGACAGCGACCGACCCGAGGAGGCGTGACGGTCGTGCTCGAGGCGCGATAATCGCGCTCCCCTCGGGTTGACCACGCAGGTGCTGTGGGCGTGCGTCGGCTCCCGCACCGGGCGGGGACGAGCCCTCGTCTATCGATCGCCGTCGGTGACGACCCTGCCGAACTGGACCGCGGTTGGCGAGTGCCACACGCCGGCGGTCGTGTAGACGTCCTCCAGGATCAGGGCGAGCGCCTCGTCCGATGAGCCGGCCCGAACGAGGAGCATGGCCTTCGACCAGTCCCCGCAGCCGCCGGCCTCGATGACCCGCCCGGCCCGGATCAGATCGGCGATCCGCGCCAGGTGGACGGGCCGGTTGGGCGGTCGGAGCGTCGGCGCGTCGCTCGTGTACGGAACCTCCACGAGCCACACGGTCTCGATCGCCACGCCCTCGGGCAGCTCGGCCGGATCGCTCACGGAAGCCGCGTCCCAGCCGGCCCGCAGGGCGCGCGATCCACCGGGGCGGCGGCTGTCATGAGCTCGTCGCCTCCTCGCGACTGTCCCCGCGGGCCCACGGTCCGTACACGCCGTCCATCCGTCGCTCCGTGCCGTGGTGGTACAGCTTCCGGAGCCCGTCAACGCCGTCCGCCACGTCCGCCGCGGCAACGAACTTCGCGCGCACGGTGCCCTGCTCCTCTTCCAACTCGGGCCCGACCATCTGCATGCTCTGGAGATTCGGATGAGTCGTCAAGATGGATGACCCGCATCGCGATCTTCATCCGTCGTCGATCCGGTGGCTCGTCATTCGTCGAGAGGGTGGATGGGTGGCGACCGCCGCTCGCACGGATCGGCAGCGCGAAGGTCGTTGCCGTGGTGGAGGTACTCGACATGGCCAACTTCCTGCTCACGTTCCACGGCGGCTCGATGCCCGAGACCAAAGAGGCACAGGACCAGGTGATGCGGGCCTGGACGGAGTGGTTCTCGACGCTCGACGGAGCCCTGGTCGACGGTGGCAACCCGATCTCCCAGGCCAAGGCGATCTCGCCGGACGGCTCCGTCATGGACGCGACGTCCGCCCCGAGCGGCTACTCGGTGATCAAGGCCGACTCGCTCGATGCGGCCGTCGCGCTCGCGAAGGGGTGCCCAGTGCTCGCTGGCGGGGCGAACGTGCTCGTCTCGGAGACGTTCGCGGCCATGTAGCACGGGGGCTGCCGCCGGGCGGTCGCCCCGCCCGGCGTCCCCGGGTGGTCACCCCGTCCGGCTTCCCCGGACGGTCCCGGGTATCAGCGGAGCACCTCCACCACGTCCCCATCGAGCACCGCGTGCTCGCGTCCCACGCGCTGCCCGTCGAAGCGGGCGGACGGACCCCAGATCCGCGCCCCGACGGCCTCCGTCGCCAGCACGTGGTGGACGAGTGCCGCGACCTCGGCGACGGTCGACCCAGGCGCCACGGCGAGCGGCTCGTCGTCCACCGCGCCGTCGTGGCGGAGGCGCACCCGGATGAGCCCGGTGAGCGCCCAGACGGCCGCGCGCAACCGGTCCATGCCGGCGTCGTCGAGGATGGACACGGCGACCACGGGCAGCCCGGGGAATGCGGCGGTGTACGCCCCCGCAGGGTCGCCCGGAACCTCGTCCGCCCGGGTGACAGCGACGAGGGCCGGCCGTTCGATGCCCGCACCGCGGACCTCGTTCATGACGGCCTCGAGCTCACGGCACTCAGCACCGGCCCGGCCGCACCATACGATCCCGTCCGCGGAGCGCAGCACGCCGAGCAGCGCTCGCCCGCCGCCGCGGTCCTCGCCGGCCCCCGGCAACAGGCCGGGGATCTCGACGAGCTGCACGAGGACGCCCCCGAGGCGGGTCAGCGCCGGCACCGGCCGAAGCGTCGTGAAGGCGTAGTCGCCGGTGGCGATCTGGATCGAGGACAGTGCCTGCAGGACAGACGACTTGCCGACGTTCGGTGGGCCGACGAGCGCGATCTGCGCGACGCCTTCCCGGCGAACGGCGATCGAATCCCGGTGAACCGCGCCCGACCGGACCCGAGTTTCCTCGATCTCGGCCTGGAGCGTCTTCCGCAGGTCGGCGTATGGACCGTTGCGGTAGTCCGGCAGCTCGGCGAGCAGTGCCCGGACCTCGCGGATCCGCTCCCTGCCCTCCTTGCCCTGGAGTCGCCGACGGGCGACCTGGGCGAACGTGCGATGCGGCATCGGCATGATGCCCCGCTCCTCTCGAGCTTGCGGCAGGCGGACGGCGGCCGGCAGGCGCACACGATGTGCGCGCGAGCGTCCGCGTCCGATCCCGCCCCTTCCACGTGACGCGTGGTGGAAGGGGCCGATCAGCCGTTCTTGTTCGAGATCGAGGCCAGCCAGGCGCGGAACACGCGCCCGGCGTCAGGGGGAGTCATGGCCGGCACATCGTACACACCGGAACGCGCGAGATGGACGCGGTCAGGCCGCCCCGACCGCTTCCCGGATCTGCGCGATCGCCGCGGCTTCGACCTCCGAGGTGCCGCCACCCTTGGCGTCGGCGACCGCGTCCGCGA
>DATFQL010000071.1:0-10373 GCA_035264305.1 Candidatus Limnocylindrales bacterium
GCATCCACGTCATGGATCCGCGCCGCCATCTCGGCCAGCTGGCGCTGGATGTCGCGGCACGCGGCGTGCACGGCGTTGCCCATCAGGACGGTCGACCTCGACGCCGACGTCTGCTGGTCGTACGGGACGATCGCCGTGTCCCCCATCACGACCGTGACCCATTCGAGCGGCGCGCCGAGCTCGTGCGCGGCCACCTGCGCGAGGACCGTCCGCGCGCCCTGGCCCATGTCGGACGTGCCCGCGTACACGACGACGGATCCGTCGACGAGGAGGCGGACGATGGCGTAGCTGAGTCCTGTCGTCGGGCCCGACTTGATCCCCACCGCGATCCCGCGCCCGTGCCCGTCGGGCAGCGGCTCGTCCCACCGCGCTCGCTCGGCGGCGAGCCGGACGGCCTGTGCCCAGTCCCCGTCGCAGGGGGTGTCGAACGGGATGAACCGGTCACCCCGGCGCGCGAGGTTCCGCAGCCGGAGCTGGAGGGGATCGATGCCGAGCCGGCGCGCCCCTTCGTCCAGCGTCGACTCGACCGCCCAGTTCACCTGCGGGTTGCCGAAGCCGCGGAACGCGGTCGACGGGACGGTGTGGGAGAGCACGGACCGGGCGAGGATCCGCACCGCGGGCACGACGTACGGCCCGGCGCCCGGGTAGGACCCCTTGCCGACGACCCGGTCCGCGATGTCGGTGTAGGCACCGATCAGGTAGTCCGCGGCGATGTCCTCGAACAGGATCCGGCCGTCGCCGTCGAAGCCGATGCGGACCCGCGTCTCGCACGCCGCCCGGCGCACCGCCTGGAACGTCTCCTCCAGGCTGAGCACGAGGCGGACCGGGCGCCCGAGCCGGAGCGCCGCGAACACGACCGCCGGCTCGTACTTCGCGTGCTGCTTGCCGCCGAACCCGCCGCCCGGGTCGGGCGCGTAGACGCGGACGCGTGACAGGGGCATTCCCACCATGCCCGCGATCACGCGCTGGAGCCAGTTGGGGTGCTGGATCGTGCTCCACACGGCGAGGCCGTCGCCGTCGGGTGCGGCCATGAACGCGTGCGGCTCGATCGCGAAGTGGGTAACCATCGGGAAGCGGTACGACGCCTCGACCACGCACGTCGCGCGCTCGGCCTCCCGGTCGATGTCACCCCATCCGACGCGGTGCTCCGAGAGGACGTTGCTCGTCGCGAGCGGATCGCCGGGTCGCAGCGACGGGTCCTGGACGAGCGGCGCGTCCGGGGCGAGGGCGTCCGCGACCGTGACGACAGCCGGCAGCGGCTCGTGCTCGACGCGGACGAGGCCGGCGGCGCGCTGGGCAAGGTCCCTCGTCTCGGCGACGACGAGCGCAACCGGCTCGCCGTGGTACTCGATCTCCCCGGTCGCGAGGACGGGCCGGTCCTCCCGCTGCGGGCCGAACCGCGGCACCGGTTGCGGCAGGTCCGCCGCGGTGAGGACGAGGTGCACGCCGGGGAGTGCGAGGGCCTCGGAGGCATCGACCGCGCCGATCCGCGCCCGCGCGACGTCGAGGGTGACGAGGGCCGCGTGGAGGGCGTCGGCGACATGGAGGTCCGCGAGGTACTGCTGCGCGCCCGTGACGCGGCCGATCCCGCCCACCCGGTTCGGCGACTCGCCGACCCGCCCCGCCAGCACCGTCACTGGTCGAGGCCCTCGGCGTTCGTCCGTGCGCCGACACGTGCGCCGGCCGCGGCGGTGGCGGCGTGCCCGGCCGCACTGCCGGGGTGCGACGCCTCCCCGCCGGTCGCGACGAGCTCGACGGCCTCGAAGATCTGCTCGTAGCACGCGCACCGGCACAGGTTTCCGGCAAGCCCCTCCTCGATGGCGGCGCGGGACGGGTGCGGGTCGGCCTCGAGGAGGGCATGGGCCGACATCAGCTGGCCCGGGATGCAGAACCCGCACTGCACGGCGCCGGTGTCGAGGAAGGCCTGCTGGATCGGGGCGAGCGATCCGTCCCGGCGCGCCAGCCCCTCGACCGTGAGCACCTCCGCGCCGTCCGCCTCGACCGCGAGGACGAGACACGAGTCCACGCTCCGGCCGTCGAGCAGCACGGTGCACGCCCCGCACTCCCCGACCAGGCAGCACTCCTTCGTGCCGGTCAGCGACAGCTCCTCCCGGAGGGCGTCGAGGAGCGTCTCGTGCGGGAGGACGCGCGTCGTGCGCCGGGTCCCGTTGACGACGAGCTCGATCGCGCGGGTGTCGATTCCGTCCGTCACGGGATGCCCTCCCCGCTCGCGCGACGCTCGAGCGCTCGGGCCAGCGCCCGCCGGGCATGAATGCGCAGCATCGCGAGCCGGTACGTGGGACCGGCGCGCATCGACGTCGCCGACGGCCGCGCGTCGCCGAGCATCGCCTCGAGGAGCCGGTCGCGGACGTCGTCGGGCGTGGCCGGGTCCCCGAGCCCGCCGCTCTCGTCGATGCGCAGCACGGGCCGCGGCCCGAGCGAGCCGAACGCGAGCCGCACGACCCCGTCCGCGTCGACGCCACACGCGACCGTGACCGAGGCGAGGTCGTGCCCGCGCCGTCGGGTTCGCCGCTCGTGGGCGCTCGCCATCCGTGATGGGCCGGCGGGCAGCTCGACTGCCGCGACGAGCTCGCCCGGCGCGAGCGTCGTGACGCCCGAGCGGACGAAGAAGTCGTCGAGCGCGATCCGCCGTGTCCCGTCCGGCCCGGCGACGACGACGACGGCGCGATGCACGAGGAGCGCCGGGGCGGTGTCGGCGGCGGGCGACGCGTTGCACAGGTTGCCCGCGAGCGTGGCCCGGTTCCGGATCTGGACCGAGCCGACGACCGCGGCCGCCTCGGCCAGCGCCGCGAGGTCGCGGCGGATCACCGGGTGTGCGGCGATCTCGGTCATCGTCGTCGTCGCCCCGATGACGAGCCCTCCATCGCCGGTTGCCAGGATCCCCGGCGCGAGCTCGGGCACGCGCTTCACGTCCACGACGACCGACGGCGCGAACGACCCGTCGCGAAGCCTGATGACGAGATCCGTGCCGCCCGCGAGCACCCGCGCGTCGCCGCCGTGCCGGACGAGCAGGTCGACGGCCTCGGTGAGCGTGTCGGGTCGGGCGTACGCGAAGGGCTGCATCGGTGCCAGCAGGTGGACGCGCGCGTTACAGGATCCGCTCGACCTCGTCGAGCAGGACCTGCGGCGTCGCGGCGCGGATGAAGAAGAACGGACGGCCACAGAACCGCTCGACGAAGGTGGCTCGTCGCGCCCGCAGCTCGTCGGTGTCGAGCAGCGGCATCACGTGCCCCGGGGCGAGCAGCTCGTTGGTCAGGAAGTAGTTCTGGAGCGAGTGGAGGAACTGGAACTGTCGCTCGAACGGGATCAGCTCGTTGGTCGCCGGGTCGGAGTTGCCGTCCAGCATCGGGACGATCACGAGGTCGATGTCCGGCGTCCCCTCGAACCTGCCCCACGTGGGCATCTCGCCCCAGAACCGGACGACGCCCTTGTTCGGCGCGGCCTTGTCGGACCGCTCCGTGCCCTCGGTGCGCTTGCGCAGGAACACGTCCACGGAGCCCATCACCGCGCGCCCGTCCTCGTCGATGACCGTTGTCTCGGACGCGACCTGGAGGCCGCCCCGCGCACCGGCCTCGATGAGGCACATGCTCTTGCCGCGGTTCGACTCGCCGCCGAGGAACTGGAACGTCTTGCCGCGGTAGTGGACCGCCGTGCTGTGGCTCGGGTGGAGGCCGACGTCCTCCATCTTCAGCGCGAGCACGGCGACGATGACCTTCTGGAGCGGCCCGGCCGGCCAGTCACCGGTGAACGCGACCCGCCTGCCGTCGTGTGTCACCGACTTCGGGCCGTCCTGGTTCCACACGATGTCCGGCTCGTCGAGCGTGGCCTCGGGCGACACGCGCACGTTCGCGAGGCGGTAGTCGAGGAACGACAGGTCGTCGAGCACGTGGTCACGACGCGTCCCCCCGAGGACGTCGACCCGCACGCGGGCGGCGCCTGCCGAGAACTCCTCGGTGAGCTGAGGGGTGGCGTTCATCGGGTCCTTTCGATCGCCATGGCGGAGGCGGGGCGAGGAACGGGGACTGGTGTCGGGCGCTCGACCCAGCGGTCCGCGAGCGACCGGCGCGCCGTGACGAAGTGCTGGCGGATCGCGGCCTCCGCCCGGGCTCCGTCGCCGGTGCGCACGGCGTCGAGGATCGGGCGATGAAGCTCGGCCATGAGCATCGGGTCGCCGCCCGGCACGGCCATGTTGATGTATGTCCGCGAATACGGCTCGAGCTGTCCCCAGAGGCGTCGGAGCGTACCGTTCCCGGCGCGGTCCACGAGGAACGCATGGAACGACGCGTCGGCGGCGGCCTCGCCGATCGTGTCGCCCGTGGCGGCACAGCGATTCATCTCGTCGAGCAACGCGCCGAGCCCCGCGTGGTCGTCCGCGCCGAGGCCGGGCACGGCGAGCCGGGCGGCGAGTGCCTCGAGCTCTGCCCGGATGACATACGCCTCGAGCAGCTCGTCGAGCGACGGCCGGCGCACCCGCGCGCCGCGGAACGGCGAGATCTCGACGACACCGAGCGCCTCGAGGTCGCGCAGCGCCTCCCGCACGGGGGCCTGGCTGGTGCCCAGCTCTCGAGCCACCCGCGTCTCGACGATCCTCGACCCCGGCGGGTACGTCCCGTCGAGGATGCCTTTCAGCAGGCGCTCCTTCACCGCGTCCGAGAGCACTCCCCTGGAGATCGCGCTGTCCGCTCGCATCGCGGTCAGTCCAGGCGGGCGGCCGGCGCCGCTTCGGGGGCCGCCGCCTGCGCGGCGGTGCCATCGGCCGACGCCCGCTCGAGGACCGTCACGACGCCGGCGCCGCCGTCGACCCGGATCCGGTCGCCGGTCCGGATCCGCTGCGTCGCGACGGACGTTCCCACGACGGCCGGGATCTCGTACTCGCGGGCGAGGACCGCCGGGTGGCCAGTGACCCCGCCCGCGTCCGTGACGAGCGCCGTGATCCGGCTGAACAGGACCTGCCACGCGGGGTTCGTCATCTGGCACACGAGCACGTCGCCGGTCTGGACGGCGTCGAAGTCGGCTTCCGACCGGACGACACGCGCGACGCCTTCGTGGCTGCCCGGCGACCCGGCCACGCCGGTGATCTCGTCGGTGGCCTCCTCCTGGCCCCGGTGGAACTTGTCGGGGAAGCCCCAGTTGACGAGATACGGGAACGCGAGCTGCGTCTCGGTGGCCGTGCCCACCCAGTCGCGGGGCTGGAAGGTGTACGACTTCTCGCGCCGGGCTCGCGCGGCCGCCACGAGCGCTCGTCCCGGGAACGCCTGCGGATCGCCGATCAGCGCGCGGAGCTCGTTGTAGCGCAGGAAGACGACGTCGTCGGGCGCGTCGAGCGCGCCGAGCTCGACGAGCTTCTCGCCGATTGCGATGAGCACGAGCCGGAGGTGCGCGTTCGCGCCCTGGTCGATGTAGAAGTGATGGTCCGGCGTGAGCGGCGCCATGCGCAGGTTGATGTCGAGCGCTTCCCGCATCTGCTCTCGCGCGTCGCCCTCGAGTCCGTCCACGATCTCGGCCGCGGCTGCATCGATGTCCGCCGCGAGCTCGGCGATCTTCGTCGGGTAGTCGTAGTCGCTCTCGAACTGGTTGCGCACCAGCTCCACGACGGGTTCCAGCTGCTCGCGGAAGGTCGGGAACACGAACTCGTGGCTCCAGACCGCGTGCCACCCGAACTCGCGCTGGTACGGCTCGATGCGCTCGGCGATGAACCGGCGGCCGCGATCGCTGGCGCGCAGCGCGGCCGGGAGGTCGGCCGCAGGTCCCGCGAAGAGTCGGGCGAGCTCGCCGTCGCCCTTCGCCTCCTCCTTCATGTCCCAGATCGCACGGATCTTGTCCCAGTTGCGGTCACTGGCGGAGTTCTGGAGCCGGCCGAGCAGCGTCTCGTCGACCCGTCCGTGCGTCTGCTCCATCACTGCGCGCAGCTTGAGGGTCGCGCTCAGCTGGGCGAAGTTGAGCATCCAGTGGATCTTCCAGTGCCGGTCGTGGATGTCGATCGCGTCCTCGAGCAGGACGGCCAGCTGCGCGAGGGTCAGGTCCGCCTTCCGGTCGAGCATCCGCTCCAGGAACGCGAAGTTGCGGTCCATCTCCGGGACGAGACGGTCGCGCCAGGTATCGGCGAACTCGAGGCCGTATACGGGCAGCACCGTGTCGAGATACTTGCCGATCTGCTCGGGGTACTGCCGGTCCTGGGGCACGACGCCGGTCATCTCGAAGCCGTATTCCTGCGCGGCGGCCCGAAGCCCGGTCTCGGCCGGGATCGCCGCCGTGTACAGGTACCCGTTGATGTTCTTGGCGAGCCAGTCTGTCGCGAACGGCGTGCCGAACCGCCGGAACATGTGGTCACACGAGAGCCACCACCCGCCGATGTCCTCGTACATCGGACTCAGCGGATGCGGGCAGTGGAGGTCGTCGAAGACCCAGAACAGGTCGCGCTCGGTCTCGGATGACCACTCGATCGGGAACGTGTCGTCACCGAAGAACGTCGCGAGCGGCTGCTCCCTGAGCGGCACGTGGATCCTCCGTGCGCGGGGCCTCGGATAATCGATTACCGATGGTAGGGACGGTCCGGCGGCAGCGTCAAGGACGCGGGCAGGACGGCGGCGGGTGCTCTGCGAGCCCTGGCTCCGTTGCGGGCTCTCCGCTGGATCGCCACGCGCCCTTCGCCACGCGCCGGATCGCCACGCGTTCAACGGACCCTAACGCGTTCCAATATCTGCGACCGTTCCAAGGATCGCCACGCGTCCGATCCCCGGCCCGTTCCAAGCACGCCCACGCCTCCAAAGATTGGGCCCGTTCCAAGGATCGCAACCCGTTCCAACGGGCGGGAATCGCTCCCGATGGAACACCACGTGTTCGAACCGACGGGAATCCCTCCAGCTCGAACAACGTGTGTTCCAACCGACCGGAAACACTCCGCTTGGAACGCCGGGCGATCCACAGGGCACTCGCGGGCCGTGAACGCCGGGCGACCCGCACGGCACCCGTGCCGGCCACGCCCGCGCCATGGCGACCGGACGCGCTGCGCGCCCGAGGGCCCGTTGACCTCACGACGACGCCTCCCCTATCCTCGATAATCGATCAAACGACCTAGGCTTCCCTTCCACACATCTTGGTCAACGGCCCAGCCGTGGCCCGAAGGAGCACCGATGCCCGACCTCGCACCGTTCAGCCTGGAGGGACGAGTTGCCCTCGTGCCCGGTGGCGGCGGGGCGATCGGGGGCGCCATCGCGAACGCGCTCGCACGTGCGGGGGCGGCCGTCACGGTCGCGAACCGGACGCTCGACAAGGCCGAGGCAACGGTGGAGGCGATCCGCAGCTCGGGCGGCGACGCCCTGGCGATCGCCGGCAACGCGACGGACGAGGGGGATGCGGAGCGCGCGGTCGCGGAGACCCTCGAGCGGTTCGGGCGGCTCGACATCATCGTGAACGCCATCGGAGGCGGGGCCGGAGACGTGCTGTTCGAGGCGCAGGCGTACCCCCGCGACGCCTGGGACTGGATCATGGAGCTGAACGTCCGCTCGGTGGTCATCCCGACGATGCCCGCCGTGCGCGCCATGATCGCGGCGGGCAACGGCGGCCGGGTCGTGAACCTGAGCTCGGTACGAGCGGTGCTCGGGATCAATGCCGGGTATTCGGCATACGTTGCGGCGAAGGGCGCGATCGAGTCGCTGACCCGCCAGTGGGCGACGGAGTGGGCCAGGCACGGCATCAACGTGAACGCCGTTCGCCCGACGTTCGTGGACACGCCGCAGGTCGCGTCCCTCCTCGGCGACCCGGCGTTCAAGGCCAACATCGTGAGCCGGATCCCGCTCGGCCGCGTCGGGACGACGGACGACGTGACCGGGCCCGTCGTCTTCCTCGCCTCGCCCGCCGCGGCGTTCGTCACGGGCCAGGTCCTCGGCATCGACGGCGGCCTCACGGCAACCCAGTAGCGCATCGCACCGCCGAGCACGAAGACACGGAGCACCCGCACGATGGAGCAGGTCACCGACCGTATCTGGACCGAGACGAAGGTGCGGGGCTGCAACCCGAGCTTCGTCGAGACCTCGATCGGCCCCGTCATCATCGACACCCCGCAGCTCCCGACGAAGGCCGCGGCGATGCGCAGGGACGTGGAGGCGATCGGGCCGATCCAGTACCTGATCAACACCGAGCACCACGTCGACCACATCTTCGGCAACTACTGGTTCAAGGGCGCGACGACGATCATCCACCACCAGGGCGTCCACGAGCGGTTCATGACCGTGTTCCCGGAGCTCGACCCGTTCGAGTACGCGCTCGAGGCGCTGCCGACCGACGACCCCGACGGCGCCGCCCTCGTGCCCGACCGGGAGACGTACTACGCCGACATGGGCACGGCCGACGTGGTGTTCTCGGGCGACGTCACGCTCAAGGTCGGTGACCGCACGTTCCACCTGCTCCATACGCCCGGCCACACGCCCGGCCAGATCGCCGTGTACGTGCCCGAGGAACGCGCGGTGTTCACGGGCGACACGATCTTCTCGGAGTGCACGACCTGGCTGATGACGTCCAACGTCGACCAGTGGATCGAGGCCCTGGACCGGATCCGGGCGCTCGACGTCGACCACGTCATCCCGGGGCACGGTCCCGTCCAGCCGAAGTCCTACCTGGCGACCCAGCGCGCGTTCCTGCTCGAGTGGACGAGTGCCGTCGCCACCGCCGTTGCCAACGGCTGGTCCCGCGAGGAGACGATCGAGCGGGTCAACTTCGCCGAGCGCTACCCGGTCGACATCGGGCAGGAGTACATGATGGACTACATCCAGGAGCGCAACGCCGGCGCGCTCTGGGACACGCTGACTGCCCCGACGACGACGACGTACCCGGCCAAGGAGCCGCCCGTCCGCTGACCCTCCCCGAGGGGACGAACCACGCCGACACGCCGCCCGCGCCCGCGTCCCGGCGCCTCACGACGGCGGCTCTTGTCGCCGTCGGCACGGAGCTGACCACGGGCGAGACGCGCGACTCGAACGGCGGCGAGCTCGCGGCATCGCTCGCCGCGGCCGGGGTCAGCGTCCGCCGGATCACCGCGCTCCCCGACGGCCTCGAGACCGTGACGCGGGCGTTCGTCGACGCCCTTCACGAGGTCGACCTCGTCGTCTCGACCGGTGGCCTCGGTCCGACGCCCGACGACCTCACGCGCGAGGCCGTGGCGGCGGCCATCGGGGAGACACCGGACATCGACCCCGCGCTCGAGGCCTGGCTGCGCGACCTCTTCGCGCGGCGCGGCACGCGGCTGCCGGAGGTCAACCTCAAGCAGGCGTGGCTCATCCCGTCCGCGACCGCCATCCCGAACGCGAACGGCACCGCCCCCGGCTGGTGGGTCGACCGCCCCGACGGGCGGGTGATCGTCCTGCTGCCCGGGCCGCCGCGCGAGATGCGCCCGATGTGGCTCGACTGGGCCCTTCCCCGGCTGCGCAAACGCGGCCTCGGCGACGGGCGGATCGCGAAGACCCTGCGCACGTATGGGATCGGCGAGTCGAGCGTCGTCGATCGCCTCGGCGAGCCGCTGTTCCGGACCGCGAATCCCGTGGTTGCCACCTACGCCCGCGCGGAGTGGCTGGACATCCGGATCTCCGCTGTGGACGAGATCCCCGGAGACGGCACCCCCGCGCGAACCGCCGCGGAGCTGATCGCGGCCGCCGAGGCAACCGTACGCACGGGCCTTCCCGGACACGTATGGGCGGAGGGTGAGACGAGCTGGGGCGAGCTCGTGGCGGCGGCGGCCAACGCGGCCGGCGTCCGATTCGCGCTCGTCGAGACCGGGTCGTACGGCGCCCTGGCGGCGCTGCTCGGCGACGTGCCGGCGCTGGCCGAAGCCGTCATTCGCCGCGACGCGCACGTGGGCACGGGGGCCCACGACTCACGTATGCCCGACGCGCCGACGCTGCGCGCCGCCGCGACACGAGTTGCCGCGGAGGCCTCGGTTCCGGTCGGCCTGGCGCTCGCCGTGGAGGACGCCGACGGCGGGACGGTGCTCCGCGCCGCGGTCAGCGGCACCGCGGCGACCGATGACGAGGCCGTCCTCGATCTGCGCCTGTTCACGCACGGGGCGTACGGACATTTGCGTGCGGCGGTTGCCGCAGCCGCGTTCCTCGTCGAGCGGCTCGGCGGCGGGGTCGCGGGTCCCGGACCGGCCGACCGGCCCTAGCGCGCGGCCTCAGCCCTCGCCCGTCACGCGCGTGTACGCCGCCGCGACGATGACGATGATCGAGCCGAACAGGATCTGGCGGACCGCTTCCGGCAGCCCGAGCGCGCTGAGCAGCGAGATCAGCACCGTCAGGATTAGCGCGCCCACGATCGTCCCACCGTACCCGCCGCGCCCGCCCATGATCGACGTGCCGCCC
>DATFQL010000072.1:0-2858 GCA_035264305.1 Candidatus Limnocylindrales bacterium
GCGTCGGCACCGTTGTCACCGCCTCGCTGCTGTCCGCGGTCCTGGCGGCCGGAGGCACGGCGGTCGTCCTCGACCGGACCGGCGCGCTGGACCGCACCGTCACCACGACTCCCAGCGGCTCGACTCAGCAGACCGGGGCGCAGCAGCCCGTGACGATCGACGAATCGTCCGCGGTCATCGGCGCCGCCGCAAACGCCGGCCCTGCCGTCGTCAAGATCACGACGACGAGCGCCGCCAACGACACCAGCCCGTTCGGGTCCGACATCCCCGCCACGGGCGTCGGCTCGGGCGTCATCTACGACGCGAACGGCTGGATCCTCACCAACCGGCACGTGGTGGAAGGCGCGACGAACGCGGCGGTCCAGGTCGAGCTCAAGGACGGGCGCGAGTTCGAGGGCCGCGTCTACGGGACGGACACGCTCACGGACCTCGCGATCGTCAAGGTCGACGAGCCGAACCTTCCGGTCGCCGCCGTCGGGACGTCTGACGGCCTCAAGATCGGCCAGCTCGTCGTCGCGATCGGCTCGCCGCTCGGGATGTACTCGTTCTCCGTCACGAGCGGGATCCTCTCGGGAAAGGGTCGCGACATCCAGGTTGACGGCGGGGCGCGGATCACGAACCTGCTCCAGACCGACGCAGCGATCAACCCCGGGAACTCCGGCGGGCCGCTCGTCGATGCGACCGGCGCGGTCGTGGGCATCAACACCGCCGTCGCCACGGACTCCTCGGGGATCGGCTTCGCGATCCCGATCGACATCGCCAAGCCGATCATGGACCAGGCGGTCGCGGGCGAGGCGCTCACCCGGCCGTGGATCGGCATCCGGTTCGAGTCGATCGACCAGAAGGTCAAGAAGGCCAACAAGCTCACGGTCGACAACGGGGCCTACGTCTCGACCGGCGCCGGCAACGGCGCGGCGGTCGTCGAGGACAGCCCGGCGGCGAGGGCCGGCCTGCAGGACGGCGACATCATCCTCTCGATCAACGGCATCCAGGTTGACCAGGAGCACCCGCTCGACGCGCTGCTGGTCCAGTTCAAGCCCGACGACGTGGTGGCGCTCGAGGTCCTCCGCGACGGCACGCAGCTGCAGCTGGACGTGACGCTCGGGACGCGACCCCCCAACCTCTAGCGGCGGAGGCGCGGGGTCAGCCGACCCGCTTCCGGACGATCTCGATCCCGACCGACTCGAAGGTCCCGCCCAGGTCGACCGCGGGCTTGCGGATCCGCACGAGCACCTCGTCCGGGCGGTACGTCGCAAGCACCTCGTCGGCGAGGCGCTCCGCAAGCGCCTCGATCAGCCGGAACCGCGTGGTCTCGACGATTCGGCGGCACGTGGTGAACAGCGCGCTGTAGTCGATCGTGCGCTCAAGCTCGTCGGATCGACCGGCCGGACCGAGGTCCAGCACGAGCTCGACGTCGACCTCGAACGGCTGCGGGCACTGCTGCTCGTGCTCGTGGACGCCGTGCGTGCCCTCGAACACCATCCCCTCGAGCCGGATCCGGTCTGTCATCCGGAGGCTCCGGCCGGTCGCGAGGACCCGGCCCACCCGGTCGGCCGCCAGCCCCTCACGATCGCATCGGCGACTCGTGCCGTCCGGACGTTCTCCCGCACGTCGTGCACACGCACGATGTCGACCCCTGCGGCGATCCCGAGCGCGGTCGTCGCGGCGGTCGCCTCGACACGCTGGTCAGCGGGCAGGTCCAGCACCTTGCCCAGCGTCGACTTGCGCGATGTGCCGAGGAGCACGGGCCGGGCCAGGACGTCGAGCGCGGCCAGGTCACCGAGCAGGGCCAGGTTGTGCTCCGGCGTCTTCCCGAACCCGAACCCGGGGTCGACGACGAGGTGATCCCACGGCACGCCGGCATCCAGCGCGCGGTCGAGCGCCCGCTGGAGGTCGGCGATCACCTCCGGCACGACGTTGCGGTAGCGCGCCTCCGCGCGGTTGTGCATCAGCACGATGGGGATGCCGTGGTCCGCGGCGAGGCGGACCATGGCGACATCGTCCGCGACCCCCCAGATGTCGTTGAGGAGATGGACACCGGCGTCCAGGGCGGCCGCGGCGACCGCGGGGCTCGTCGTGTCGATGGACAGCGGGGTGGCGGGGAGCGCCGCGGAGACCGCCCGGATCACGGGCAGCACACGCCCGATCTCGTCCTCCGGCGACAACCGATCGTGCCCGGGGCGGCTCGATGCGCCGCCGATGTCCAGCAGGTCCGCGCCGTCCTCGACCATCCGGCGCGCCCGCGCGACGGCTGCTGCGACGGGATCTTCGGCGGCGAGGAGCCCGTCCCCCGAGAACGAGTCGGGCGTGACGTTGAGGACGCCCATGACGAACGTCCGGCGTCCCCAGTCGAGCGTCATCGGGCCGAGGCGGAGCGGCGACGGCGCGCCGGGCAGCCCGTCGCCGGCGTCGTGCGGGAGTGCGTACGACGGCGTGGATGCCCCGCCGCCCGCGTCGGGACGCTCCACGACGGCGCCTCGTTCTGTGGGCAGGTCGCGGTCTGTCATGTCGCTACAGGATCGCGCAGCAGCGGATCGTCGACCAGCCGCGCCCGTGCCTGCCCGACGAGGTACAGCGATCCCGCGATGACGATCGGGCCGGTACCCGGCGCTCCACGGCCCGCGAGGACCCGGTCCAGCGCCGCGTCCGGCGTCGCGGCAGCGTCCACCGCCAGCGATCGGCCGGCGAGCGCCGCACCCGCGCGCCACGCCTCAGCCAACGCCGGCGGCGCGAGGGCGCGTGGCGCGTCAACAGCCGTGCACACGACGGTTGCGCCGTCGAGCGCCGACGACGCCACCATGGCAGCGGCCGTCGTCGCGACGTCCTTGTCCGCCATCGACGCCCAGACGACGGTGAGC
>DATFQL010000073.1:0-19968 GCA_035264305.1 Candidatus Limnocylindrales bacterium
GCTCCACTCGACGATGCGCCGGTCGGCGGACGTGTCGGCGCGGACGTCGAGGTCGATCTCGCTGTCACGGACCGACGCCCGGACGAGGCCGTCCAGCTCGATGCGCACGCGCCGCCGGACCACGTGTCGAAGCCGACGCAGGAGCCGGGCCTCGCCGGTGGGCGCGAGCATCGCGGTCGCCGGCAACGGCACGGGGATCGGCTCCGCGGCCGCCCGGCGGGAACCTACGGCGAGCGGGAACGCTGCCGGCTCCCCAGCCTCCGCGGCGATCGTGGCCGCGCTCGCGTCGCCGGCGGATCGTGGCCGGTGCACGAACGGGCGGATGGACGGGCGGACGGACGGGCGGAAGCCGGTGCGGAGGTCGTTGCGGGCGAGCATCGGAGGTCCTTCTGGCGGGCGGTCGGGCGGCGCGGGCCCCGGTGTGGGGTCGCTGTTGGCCGGATCGTCGCCGGTCGTCCTTCGGGCGGCCTTAGGTTCGTCTGAAAGCCGGGTTACACTCGCGCTTCCGATGACCCCGACCGCCGCGGGCACCTCCTTCACCCGCACCACCCGCCTCGCCCGCCTCGACGGCCTCCTCGCCGAGCGGATCCTCGTGCTCGACGGCGCGATGGGCACGATGCTCCAGCAGCACCGGCTGACCGAGGCCGACTACCGGGGCGAGCGGTTCGCCGACCACCCGAAGGACCTTCGCGGCGACAGCGATCTGCTGTGTCTCACCCAGCCCGCCATCGTGCGCGACATCCACGCCGCGTACCTGGCTGCGGGCGCGGACGTCGTCAGCACGAACTCGTTCACGGCGACGCGGATCGCGCAAGCCGACTACGGGCTGTCCCACGTGGCGGGTGAGATCAACGAGGCCGCCGCACGGCTGGCGCGCGAGGCTGGTGACGAGGCGGAGGCACGCGACGGCCGGCCGCGCTACGTCGGCGGCTCGGTCGGCCCGACGAACAGGACGGCGTCGATCTCGCCGGACGTCAACGATCCGGCCGCCCGCAACGTCACGTTCCCCGAGCTCGTCGGCGCGTACCGCGAGTCCGCCGAGGGCCTGATCGCCGGCGGCGCGGACATCCTGCTGGTCGAGACCATCTTCGACACCCTCAACGCGAAGGCGGCGATCGTCGGCCTCGAGGAGGCGTTCGAGGCAAGCGGCGTCCGGCTCCCGCTCGTCATCTCGGGCACCATCACCGACGCCAGTGGCCGGACGCTCAGCGGCCAGACGGTCGAGGCGTTCTGGGCGAGCATCCGCCACGCGAAGCCGCTGCTCGTCGGGCTCAACTGCGCCCTCGGCGCGAAGCAGCTCCGCGAGCACGTCGAGGAGCTGGGGCGCATCGCGGACCTGCCGCTCGCCGCGTATCCCAACGCGGGCCTGCCCAACGAGCTGGGCGGGTACGACGAGACGCCTCCCGTCACCGCGACGGCCCTCGGGGAGTGGGCGCGCGCCGGCCTCGTCAATGTCGCCGGGTCCTGCTGCGGGTCCACGCCCGAGCACACGCGCGCGATCGCCGAGGCGGTCGCCGGGGTGGCGCCCCGCCTCCTGCCCGAGGTCCCCCGCCGGACGCTCCTGTCCGGCCTCGAGCCGCTCGCGATCCCGATGCCCGGCGGCGCGTTCGTGAACATCGGGGAGCGGACGAACGTCACCGGCTCGCGCGAGTTCGCCCGCCTGATGGCGGCCGGCCGCGAGGGTGAGGACCGCGCCGTCGAGATCGCGCGCGACCAGGTCGTCAACGGCGCGGTGATCCTCGACGTCAACATGGACGAGGCGATGCTCGACGGGGTCGCCGCGATGACCCGCTTCCTGCGGCGCCTCGCGACCGAGCCCGACGTCGCCAGGGTCCCGGTGATGGTCGACAGCTCGCGCTGGGCGGTGATCGAGGCCGGCCTCCAGCAGCTCCAGGGCCGCGGCGTCGTGAACTCGATCAGCCTCAAGGAAGGCGAGGAAGAGTTCCTGCGCCAGGCGCGCCTGTGCCGCCGGTATGGCGCCTCGGTCGTCGTGATGGCGTTCGACGAGCAGGGCCAGGCGGACAGCGTGGAGCGGCGCGTCGCGGTCCTCACGCGGGCCCACGGGCTGCTCACCGAACAGGCCGGCTTCGAGCCCGACGACATCGTGCTCGACCCGAACATCTTCGCGATCGCCACGGGGATGGAGGAGCACGCCGAGTACGCGAACGCGTTCTTCGAGGCGACACGCCGGCTCAAGGCCACCATCCCTGAGGCGCGTGTGAGCGGCGGCGTCTCGAACGTCTCGTTCGCCTTCCGGGGCAACGACCGCGTGCGCGAGGCGATCCACGCCGTGTTCCTGTACCACGCGATCCGGGCCGGGCTGGACATGGCGATCGTCAACGCCGGCGTCATCCCGCAATACGACGACATCGACCCGGAGCTCCGCGAGCGCGTCGAGGACGTCGTGCTCAACCGCCGCGCGGACGCGACCGACCGTTTGCTCGAGATCGCCCCCCGGTATGCGGGTGGCGCTGCCGTGGCAAGGACGGCGGACGACCTGGGCTGGCGCGAGCTTCCCGTCCAGGAGCGCCTGACGCACGCGCTCGTCGAGGGGATCGACGCCTGGATCGTCGAGGACACGGAGGAGGCCCGGCTCGAGGTTGCCCGGCCGCTGGACGTCATCGAGGGACCGTTGATGACGGGCATGAACATCGTCGGCGACCGGTTCGGGTCGGGACGGATGTTCCTGCCCCAGGTCGTGAAGAGCGCGCGGGTGATGAAGAAGGCCGTCGCCCACCTCATCCCGTACCTCGAGGCCCAGCGCGAGGGGACGGGCCGGCGCGCGGGCACGATCGTGATGGCGACGGTCAAGGGCGACGTCCACGACATCGGCAAGAACATCGTGGGCGTCGTGCTCGGCTGCAACGACTACGAAGTGATCGACCTCGGGGTGATGGTTCCGGCGGCACGCATCCTCGAGACGGCGCGCGAGGTGGACGCGGACCTCATCGGGCTGAGCGGCCTCATCACGCCGAGCCTCGACGAGATGGTCCACATCGCCTCGCTCATGGAGCGCGACGGCATGACGACGCCCCTCCTCATCGGTGGCGCGACGACGTCGCGGGTCCACACGGCGGTGAAGATCGCGCCGTCCTACTCGCGGCCGGTCGTCCACGTCGCCGACGCGTCGCGGGCGGTCGGGGTGGCCGGCGCGCTCGTCGACGACGGCGCACGCGAGGCGTTCAGCGCGAAGATCCGGAACGAGTACGACACCCTCCGGCGGGAGCGCGCGGGCCGTGACACGCGCGAGACGCGCCTGCCGATCGCTGCCGCCCGCGCCAACCGGCTCCGGGTGGACTGGTCGGTGACGCCGCCGCGGCCGTCGTTCCTGGGCATCCGCGCCTTCGACGACTACCCGCTCGACGAGCTCGTCCCACGAATCGACTGGACGCCGTTCTTCGCCACGTGGGAGCTGCGTGGCGCCTACCCCGCGATCCTCGACGATCCCCGCGTCGGCGCGGCGGCACGCGACCTGCATCGGGACGCGGTGGCGCTGCTCGACCGGATCGTCGCAGAGCGACTCCTCCGGGCGAGCGCCGTCGTCGGGTTCTGGCCGGCGCACGCGACGCCGGACGACGACATCGTCCTGTTCGGCGACGAGGCGCGGTCCACCGAGGCCGGGCGCCTCCACGCAGTCCGCCAGCAGATGGCGAAGCCCGATGGCCGGCCCAACGTGTCGGTCGCGGATTTCGTCGGCCCGCCCGGCGTGAACGACTACGTGGGTGCATTCGCGGTCACCGCGGGCCATCGCGTCGACGAGCTCGTCGCCGCATTCGAGTCCGCCCACGACGACTACGCCGCGATCCTGGCCAAGTCCCTCGCCGACCGGCTCGCGGAGGCGCTGGCCGAGCGGATGCACGAGCGGGTGCGGCGCGAGCTGTGGGGCTATGCCGCGGACGAGACGCTGAGCAACGACGACATCATCGCCGAGCGCTACCAGGGCATCCGGCCTGCGCCGGGCTATCCCGCGACACCCGACCACACGCAGAAGACGACGCTGTTCCGCCTGCTCGATGCGGAGAGGACGGCGGGCATCCGGCTGACCGAGTCGATGGCGATGCTTCCCGCGTCCTCCGTCTCCGGGCTGTACCTGTGGCACCCGGAGAGCCACTACTTCGGCATCGGCAGGATGGGCCGCGACCAGCTCGAGGACTACGCGCGTCGCGCAGGCATGCCCGTCGACGAGGCTGCTCGCTGGCTCGCCCCGAACCTGGCCGACGAGGCATCCGAGAACTCATCCTGACGGACCGTCGTATCCTCGGAGACACGATGGCCGCCGTCCCCTCCGTCCAGCGCCGCCTGTCCCCGCTCGTCGCGATCGTCCTCGCCGGCGTGCTCGTCGTGGCCGGCGGTCCCGCGACGGCTCCGGCCCCGGCCGAGGCGGCCGCACGCGACTCGTACCGGGTGAACCTCGCGACGACCCGCGACTACGTCCAGCAGACGAACTTCGTCCAGTGCGTCGGGACGAGCATCCAGATGATGCTCAACATCATCCGCCCCGGTGCCGATCGGTCCAGCCGGACACAGCGGCGCCTCCAGAACCTCGCCCGTGCGTGGAGCGGCCCGACGCCCACCGGCTTCCAGCGACAGGGCGCGTCGGTTCGCGGGTGGGCGGCGAGCCTCGTCATCCATCGCGCGGGCCCGTACAGGGTCGTGGGCGCGGACAGCCTGGGCGAGGCGATGAAGATTGCCGCGACCGCGATCCGCGAGTACGGGCGGCCGGTGGGCCTCCTGGTCTGGCGCGGCCGCCACGCCTGGGTCATGAGCGGCTTCGAGGCGACGGGCGACCCGCTGCTGGCCGGGAAGTGGAAGGTCACGAAGGCGTACATCCTGGATCCGTTGTACCCCCACGGCGACGATGTCTGGGGCCCGAGCCCGAGGCCGGGGACGGCGATCTCGGTGGCACGCGTCGGCAAGCAGTTCGTCCGCCGTCAGTCCAACCGCAACAGCGCGTGGAACCAGCTGCCGGGCCAGACGCGGCTTCGGAACAAGTGGGTGCTCGTCGTCCCGACCGGGCCCGTTCGCCGCGGGATCGAGTGAGCGAGGGCGGTCGGCCGATGCCGACGTTCGCCAAGTCCTCCCCGGCGCTCGTCGCCCGCTTCGACGAGGTGGCAGCACGCCACCCCGATGCGCGGCGCCGCAAGATGTTCGGCTATCCGGCGCTGTTCGTCGGAGGCAACTACGCGACCGGCCTGTACGAGGACACGTGGGTCGTCCGCCTGGCGGGCGACGACCTCGATGCGCTGCTGGCTGCGGGCGGGGCCCCGTTCAGCCCGATGCCCGGCCGGTCCATGAAGGGCTGGGGATCGCTGCCGCCGGAGGTCGTCGGCGACGATGGGTCGCTCGACGCGTGGCTCGAGCGGGCCTTCGCCTACGCCGCCTCGCTGCCAGCGAAGGGCTAGCCCGGCGTCAGGTCGTCGGCGAACGGCGGCCGGTCAGTCGTTGACGATGCCATCGGGACACAGGGACTCGGCGGCCGGGGTCCCCGCGACCGCGATCCCGTTGTGCTCGCCGGGGACGCCCTGGTGCACGAGCACGTGGAGCGGGTGCAATCGGTCGGCGCCGGGCGCGATGTCGACGTTCGGGTTGGCGTCGAACACGCCGAGCGGCAGCTCGACCTCGTCCTCGTCACCGTTCGCAGCGAGCAGCACGCACTCGCCGTTGCCAAGCGACATGACATGGCGGTGATTGGCTGCGACGGGGCCTGCGACAATCGCGGCGAGGAAGAGGCCCGTGGCGACGGCGAGCGACACGTGGCCGCGCATCAGTTGGCTCCTTGCTGTGCGAGCCGGCCGGGGTTGTCGAGGCGGACGGCGCTGACGCCGAGCGCGATCCAGCCGAGGCTGAAGGCGAGGGCACAGATGCCCATGGCGATCGGCGCGAACGTGTCCGGGATGAACGACAGGATGTCCAGTCCCATGCCAACCGGGACGAGGGCCACGGACGACACGACGAGCACGATCGCCGCCGGCCGGGAGAGGCTGTGGGTGAGATACGTCGCGATCGCGAACATCGCGGATCCGATGATCAGCGCCATCAAGCCGAACGACCACACATACCAGGCGGACCACTGGCCGACGAACCGTCCGTCGCCCACGAGGACCATGCCCAGGACCCCGATGATCGTCACGACGGCCCCGATGGCCGGCAGGACGAACGCGGCCCACACGAGCTTCGGATACCGGCGAGCCTGGAACGCGCTGAGTCCGGCGAGGGCGACGAGCAGGGCGGCCGCGCCCGCGGCGAACATGAGGATGAACACGCCGCCCGCATCCCCGAGCGCGGACGCGGCGGCGAGACCGATGAAGAACAGGAAGCCGCCGGCGATTGCGGCGTACCCCCCGAGGCGAAGCGTCATCGTGAACCCCTTCCGGTGTTCAGAGGCGGCGCCGAGGCCGCGGAGATGCAAGTGGGCATCGAGCGCGCCGAGGAGCACGTCGACGACGTCGAACGGGCCGAGGGGCCGCTCTTCGAGAACGCCGAGGAATTCCTCCCCGTACCGGGCGCGCCAGCGCGCGGGGTAGACGCGGACGAGGACCGAGGCGGCAGGGCGCATCGGGGTCAGCCCGTCGCGCCTTCCAGCCGCCGCAGCCCGAGTGCCGCGAACGCGGCGAGGTCACGAAGCTGATCGGCGAGTACCGTGCTGCCGAGGCCGGTGAGGCGATACGGCCGCCGGCGATCAACCGGCGGGAGGGCCTCGACCAAGCCGCGCTCCTCGAGACGGGCGAGCGCGGCATAGAGCGTCCCGGGACCCATCGGCCGGCCAGTGCCGGCCTCCACGTCACCCATGATCGCGTAGCCGTGCTTCGGCCCACCGCTGAGGCTGACGAGGATGAGGAGCGCGGGTTCGGCGAACCGGCCGAGCTCGGGCATCCGGGACTGCTCCATGGAAACTCCGCTATTACGTCCTACGATACATCGTGCGACGTAATATAGGCGCGTTGGCGCCGATGTCAAGCCATCACCCCAAACCTGCGGCAATCTCCGGACGCGCGACGCGCCGATTCGGCGTATGCTCCCGGGACGCCCGAACGGATGGGCGCATTCTGGAACGGCGACTCGATCCACTCCCTCACGGTTCCCGCTCGAGGAAGATCGCGGAAACCGTCGCAACCACGAGGAAGTGGATACCGACATGAACGTCGACAAGACGCTCACCTGCGCCGACTGCGGCCAGGAGTTCACCTTCACCGCCAGCGAGCAGGACTTCTACGCCGAGCGTGGCTTCACCGAGCCCCGCCGTTGTGGCAGCTGCCGCGCCGCCCGCAAGGCCCAGCGCAACGCCGATGGCGGTGGTGGCTATTCAGAGAGCCAGGGCGCCGGGAGCTACGGCGCCGGCGGCAGCTACAGCGCCGGTGGATACTCCAGCGGCGGCGGCTACGGCAACCGCAGTGGTGGCGGCGGCGGCTCGCGCGGTCCGCGCGAGATGTTCGCGGCCACCTGCTCGTCGTGCGGCCAGGAGACCGAGGTCCCCTTCCGCCCCACGTCCGGCAAGCCCGTCTACTGCAGCGCCTGCTTCGCGCAGCGCCGAGCCTGACCTTCGAGGGGGATCACAGCGGCATGACCGAGCCTCGGCGTCCCGGCAACGGGCTCCCGCCCCGCCGTCCCGCTCCAGCGGTCGACGAGCGCAAGCACGTCATCGCGGAGTACCGCCACCGGTCGCAGGAAGTGACCTGCGTCTGTGGCTGGGTCGGCAGCTCGGAGTCGCCCGACGGACGGACCTCCGACTGGAGCCGTCACGTCGCCGCGAGCCGCGGCCGCTAACCGCCGCTCCCCCTTCGAACAGCAGACGACCGCCGGCACCGCCGGCGGTCGTTTTGATTCCCGGCCCTCGATCAGCCCTCGCCCGAGAGCTCCTCCAGCGCCTTCTGCACCTGGACGTCCGGCGAAGCGGCAAGGCCCGCGGCCGTCAGGTCGCGAAGGTCGTCCGGACGGAGCGGCGTCGCGTCGTCCGGGAGGACGATCTTCACGTCCGGTTCGAGACCCTCGTGCCAGATGGGGCGGCCGCCGCGTGTGAGCCAGCGTTCGACGCCGATCCGCATCGATGACCCGTCCGTGAGGTCGAACCGGCCGAGGACGGTCCCCGTGCCGAACGTCTTGTCCCCGACGACCGTGCCCCGCTTGGCGTCCTGGATCGCGCCGGTCACGATCTCCGCCGAGCTCGCCGAGGCGGCGTCGGCGAGCACGACGAGCGGCCCGGAAGTGTAGGCCCCGCCGGGGGTGACCGGAACGTCCTTCGTCGCGCCCGATGCGTCGATGCTCCGGTACACGATCCCCTCGCCCACGAACTGGCTCGTGACGCCGATCGCCTCATTGACGTAACCCCCGGGGTTCCCGCGCAGGTCGAGGATGATCCCGGTGGCACCCGCGTCCTTCGCCTCCCCGATCGCGCCTTCGATCGCCTTGGTCGCGCCCGTCGCGAACTGCTCCAGCCGGATCATCGCGACGTCGCGCCCGGGGACCATCGCCCAGCTGACGAGCGGCAGGTCGAACTCGCGTCGCGTGATCGTCACGTCGAACTCGCCGCGACCCTCGCGGCTGATCGTCAGCGTGACGGGCTCGCCGTCCGGGCCGCGCACGCGGGACACGACCTCCTCCACGGTGTGGCCGTCCGTCTTCCAGTCGCCGACCGCGACGATCCGGTCGCCCCGGCGAAGATCCGCCTCCTCGGCTGGGGTGTTGGGGATGACGGAGCTGATCGTCGGGACGGCATCATCCTCGTCGTCCGCGTTGATCTGGACGCCGATCCCCACGAACGTGCCCGACAGCGACTGGTCGGCCGCCTTGGCCTCGTCCGCGGTGAGGAAGCTCGTATGGCCCTCGTCCCCGACCGCCTCGGTCATGCCGCGGATCGCCCCGTACGCGAGATCCCGGTCGTCGAGGTTCTTCGCATCGACGTAGTTGTCGTGGATGGTCCGCCACGCCTCCTCGATGAGCGCCATCTCGCCGGGCGCGGTCGCCGAGGTGGGCGCCGCGCTCGACACGGCGTCCGTGCCGAGGACGCCGCTGCGGCCCATGGCCACGCCACCGGCGAAGGTGACGATCGCGACGACGGGGATGAGCACGAGCCACAGGAAGCGGCCATACCCCCCGGATGCCGTCGAGCCTCGAGTCGCACCAGCGCCGATGGCCGAGAGCGGCG
The DNA here is from genome assembly GCA_035264305.1 of Candidatus Limnocylindrales bacterium. Classification (GTDB taxonomy): domain Bacteria; phylum Chloroflexota; class Limnocylindria; order Limnocylindrales; family CSP1-4; genus CAIXZV01. The sequence goes on from DATFQL010000073.1 coordinate 9,143, forward strand.
CCGCCGGGACCGCGAAGCCCGCGCCGTCCTCGGCCGGCGGCGGGCTCGCCTGGACCGGACCTGGCGGGACGATCCCCGGCGCAGACGGTCGGGCGAGGAAAGGTCCGGTGTCCACGTCCGCCGGCGGTGCGGGCGGCGGGCCGGACGGGTACGAGGGATCCGGCTGGCCCGGTTCGCTTGCTGGGATGCGATCGAAGGAGTCGGTCATGGGGTCTTTCGGGCTATGGGCACACGCTCGGCCATCGTCGGCCGGCGACCAGCATGACGTGTCGCGCTTCAGGGCGGGTGGTGGAGCGATGACGTTTCCTTGACCTCGCGTGTCGAGTCGGGCGCGGACGTGGGTGCGTCCCCGGCGGCCGTGACCCCAGGGGCGCGTTGATGGGCGAAGGGACCTTCGAGTGGGCCGCTCGTGCTACTCCGGGCCGATGGTGCCGGCGACGGGCGCGGTCATCGGGATGTGGCTCCTTCGGGTCGCTCGATGAGGGCGAGGACGTTGGGCGCCATGCTCCGATCACTCGCGGCCAGCGCCAGCGGACGCTCGTCGCCGAGGCCGGTGGACAGGCGCTGCCGCGCGCAGTCGACGATTGACGATGGCTCGCCGTCGCCGGCGTCCGCGTGCCGGTCAGACGCCCTCGCGCATCAGGCGCCGCGCGGCCCTCGTCGCGCGGACGAAGTGCCGGAGGTGGGCGAGCGGCCGCACGTGGCTCGGCTCGCCGGCGTAGATCGTGGAGATCGGCACCCAGCCGAGCGTCCAGCCGTTCCGCAGGCACACCGCGATCATCTCGACCTCGAACTCGAACCCGGTCTCGCGGCTGTCGAGCGTCGCCCGCATGAGCCGGCGGCCGAGGAGCCGGTAGCCCGACTGGTTGTCCGGCACGTGCTGCCCGACCGCCCACGAGAACGCCGTGGTTCCCAGCGTGTTGGACAGACGCCGGATGGGCGGCATCCGCGCGAAGTCACGGCGGCCGATGATCAGCTCGGGTCGTGGCCCGGCCGCGCCGGGTGGCCCGTACGCGGCCACGAAGCGGGCGATTTCGGCAGGGTCGTGCTGCCCATCCGCGTCGAGCGTGATGACGGCGTCGTAGCCCTCGTCCAGCGCTCGGCGGAAGCCGGCCCGAAGCGCCGCGCCCTTGCCCTGGTTCGGCACCTGCCGGATGACCGCCGCCCCCGCGGCTTCGGCGTTCGTCGCGGTGTCGTCGGTCGAGCCGTCGTCCACGACGAGGACGTCCAGGTGGCGTCGTGCACCGTCGACGACCCGCGCGATCCGTGGCCCCTCCTCGTAGCCCGGAATGAGGGCGAGGACCCGGGGTCCGCTGTCCGACGCGCGCGGCAGGCTGGCCATCGCCGGATGCTACTGCGCGACCGACGCAATCGACGCGACCTGGTCCGGTGTCACCCGGCAGCAGCCGCCCACGAGCCGTGCACCGGCGGCGATCCATCGGCGCGCGGCATCCGCGTCGACGCCGGTACCCGGGCCGCCGGTCCATGCGCGTCGGGTGGCGTCCCACCCCTCGCCGCCGTTCGGATACGCCATCACGGGCAGCGAGGTCACCGCCGCTATCCGCTCCACGAGCTCGGTGACGTGCTCCGGGGCGGTGCAGTTCACTCCGACGGCGAGGATCCCCGGCGTGAACGCCACCGCGGCCACGGCGTCCTCGATCGGCGCGCCACTCCGGATCCGCCTGCCGTCCGCGCACGAGAACGACACCCAGGCGGCGGCGTCCGGCGTGGCGGCAACCAGCTGCGCGACCGCCGCCGCCTCCTCGATCTCGGGAATCGTCTCCACGGCCAGCACGTCCGCATCCGTCGCGACGAGCACCTCGAGCCGCTCGCGGTGGAAGTCGCGCAGCTGCTCGACCGTCCAGCCGTAGCGGCCGCGGTACTCGGACCCGTCGGCGAGCATGGCGCCAAACGGCCCGATCGAGGCGGCGACGTACCGCTCGGGACGTGACCGGTGCTCCTCCAGCATCGTGTCCCTGGCCGCAGCGGCGAGCTCCACCGAGCGGCGCAGGAGCACCTTGGCGTCGTCCCGTCCGATCCCTCGCCGTTCGAAGCCCTCGAAGGTCGCCTGGTAGGACGCCGTCGTAGCGATCCGGGCACCGGCCCGGAAGTACGCATGGTGCGCAGCGAGGATTGCGCCCGGGTCCTCGACCAGGAGCCGAGCCGACCACAGCTCGTCGGACAGGTCGGCGCCCTGCGCCTCGAGCTGTGTGGCGAGGCCACCGTCGAGGACGATCGTGTCGCCGCCGTCGAGAGCCGCCCGAAGGCTGCGCGAATCCATCCCGGGATCGTGCCACGTGTGCACGCGAAGGGACGTCAGCGGCCGTCGGCGGGACCCGTGGAAGCGATCAGGAGCGGTCCGTGTCCGGCCCCTCGTCGGCGTCGAGCGCCGGTGCGATGTCGCCGTCGGCATCCGGGAGGGCGTCGGCAAGCACCTCCACGAACTGCTCCTCGAGCAGGCCCGCGTAGGCGTAGACGACCTTCGCCGCGGCGCCCGGGTCCTCGGGATCGAACGGCGCGTCGTCCTCGGTCATGCCGAGCCGTGTGCCGAGGACGAGCCGCACGTCGTTCAGCACGTGGAGCCACGCCTCGGCCTGGGGATCGTCGACTGTCGGCGCGTCAATGGACGCTTCCACGACCGCCATGTTCCGGCGCCGGCCGTCGTCGAGATCGCCGCGCACGAGGTCCCGGAACGTGGCGCTCCACGCCGGATCGTCGGGGCGGACGTCCGGATAGAGCCGCTCGAGCACGGCGTCGGCCGGAGCGGTCGCGCCGGCCGCGGCCGGGCCGTCGGCGGCCTGCGGGTCCGGGGAGTCATCGGCCTGGTCTGCCACCTGGGACACGCCGGGCGCCGGCGTCTCGTCGCCGATGATGGTCCGCAGGTCGCCGACGAGCGCCCGCACGATCGCGCGCTCGTTCCTCGTCATCCGGAGGAGGATCGCGCCGTCGGGGAGCCGCACGACGCTCCGACGCATCTCGCGCACCGCTACTCCTCCTGCATCGTCGCCCACAGGCCGTGGGCGTGGAGGCGCGTCACGTCGTGCTCGCACCGCTCCTGGGTTCCGCCGGAGACGACGGCGCGGCCCTCGAAATGGACCTTGAGCATCAGCTCCTGCGCGTGCGCCTCGCTGTACCCGAACAGCTTCCGGAACACGAACGTGACATACGTCATCAGGTTGATCGGATCGTTCCAGACGATCACGATCCAGCGAGGTGCGAGGACGGCGCGCTCGAGCTCGACGTCCTCCAGGACGGTCGAGGGATCCGCGGCGATGTAGCGGCCGGTCATCGCGCGGATCGTGCCACAGCGAGCCGCGTCGCACGGTCGTTACCCTCCGCGCACCGCCGGATACCGCCTGGCACAGTGGATCGCGCTACGGTCCGGGGGGAAGGAGGCCACCATGACGACCGAAGCCGACAACACGGCGCTCGTCCGCCGGTTCATCGACGAGGTCTTCGTCGCGCGGCGGGAGGACGCCGTCGAGCAGCTGCTGCACGAGGACTTCGTCGGCCACACGTGGGGCCCCGAGCCCGTCGGCCGGGAGTTCCTGCATGGCGCGATCGAGCGCGTGAACGCGGGCCTCTCGGACGTGTCGATGACGATCGAGGACACCGTCGCCGCGGGCGACCGGGTCGCGGTCCGGCTCACGAGCCGCGCGCGGCAGACCGGGGAGTTGATGGGGATGCCCGCGACCGGACGCCGGTACGAGATCGGCGAGATGCACCTGTTCCGGATCGCGCACGGGCGGATCACCGAGCACTGGCACGTCGCCGATCTCGCCGCGATGTACCGCCAGCTCGGTGTGACGCCGCCCGCCCCGCCGTCGGGCCCTGCCGCCGGTTCCGGTTCCGGCGCGTGACACGATGACGCCGGGCCGCGACCCCTCGTGGCGACCCGGCGTCGATCGGCGATCCGCTAGGAGGCGCCGCCGTACCGGTACGTGGACCGGTCAAGCTCGTAGTTGTCCGGGCCGAACGTCCCCACGGCCATCTGGGCGATGAACCCGAGAACCGCGATCCCGAGCCAGATCACGAGCCACAGGAAGCTGTCTGCGATCACGTTCCCGATCTGGAACCAGGTGATGTTGTCGGTCGGGATCTGGCCGGTGAGGATGAACCAGCCGGCAACGATCATGGCCGCGCCCCCGATCGCCGTGAGCGCGATGACCAGGTACTTCGGCACGTTGAGCATCAGCGCCGCGATCGCGAACACCGCGCCGAGGGCGATGCCCAGGATGAACGCGATCAGGCCGTCGTCGCTGCCGATCAGGCCCCACAGGCTCGAGCCGATGATGAAGCCGACCGTGCCGGCGAGCACCGCGATCGCGGCGTAGTAGTAGAGGTACGCGAAGACCGCGAACACGAGCGCAAGGATGATGCCGATCGCCCAGCTCGTGAGCGTGGCGAACGTGCCGTCGCCGATGAGCGCACGAGTGGCCTCGGTGCCGATGCTGAACCCCGTGAGGAGGCCCCAGAAGGGCAGCAGCACCAGGAAGAACCGCCAGCCCCCGAACGCGAACAACGCGCCGAGGACCACTGCCAGGATCGCGATGACGAGCTGCATCCAGACTCCCTCCGTCGACCGGCGGCTTGGGCTCCGGTCCCTGCGCGGATCATACGAACGGGCACAAGCGAGGTTCATCGCCCGGCGGGGGTGAATCGTCCAGGCATCGGCCGCACAATGCCCGCATGCAGCTGCGGGACGGATCGACCGGGACCGGAGACGGAGCACCGCCCGCGATTCCGAGCGTACGCATCGGCGGCGCGCCCACCCCGCTTCTCGCGATCGTGCTCGTGATGGTCGCGGCGCTCCTGCTTCGCGAGATGGCGTCGCTCGTCGTGCCCGTCCTGTTCGGCCTGTTCCTGGCGCTGGTCGCGTGGCCGCTCGTCGGCAGGCTCGAGGCCCGCGGCGCCCGGCACCCGGTCGCGCTCACGGCCACGCTCCTCGTCGTGCTCGCGATCGTCGGCGTCGTGGCGACGGTCGTCGCGCTCTCGATCGCCGAGCTCGTCCTCCAGGTGCCTCGCTACGAGCGCCAGTTCAGCGCCCTGGTCGAGGGCACCGAATCGCTCCTCGCCGGGTTCGGCGTGACGCTCGATCCCGACGCCATCGCGTCGGTGCTGTCGGTGAGCCAGGTGCTGGCGGTGGTGCGCCCGGTGGCGTCGGCCGCGTCGGCGACCGGGCTCGGCCTGTTCGTCCTGACGTTCACGATGATCTACGCGCTGGCGGGCGCGAGCTCGCTCGAGGCGCGCGCGGAGGCGACCTTCGGCGCCGACCATCGCCTGCTGTCCGGGATCGAGCAGTTCGGGGAGGACCTCCGGAAGTACCTGCTCGTCCGAGCACAGCTCGGCGTGTTCGCGGCGGTCCTGTCGGCGATCCTGCTATGGGTCGTGGGCGTGCCGTTCCCGCTCCTGTGGGCGTTCCTCGTGTTCGCGGCCTCGTTCATCCCGAACATCGGGACGTTCATCGCCGTCGTTCCGCCGACGATCCTCGCGCTGCTCGGGCTCGGGGTCTTGCCCGCGGTGGCCGTCGTCGTCGGGTACATCCTCATCAACTTCGCACAGGATCACTTCCTGCAGCCCGTGGTCATGGGCTCCGAGCTCAACCTCAGCCCGCTCGTCGTATTCCTGTCCGTGCTCGCTTGGGCGTGGATCCTCGGCGCCGCGGGCGCGCTGCTCGCCGTGCCGCTGACGGTGGGCCTCGTTGCGCTGCTGGAGGCGTCTCCGTCGACCGCACGGATCGCGGCCCTCCTCCGGAACCGACTCCATGAGCGGCCGGGCCTGCCCGACCTCGTCCGGGACGCGGACGACGAGAACGCGGTGAGCGTTCCGCCGCGTGCCGAGGGTGACGCCGGGTAGCCGGTGCTACTCGAGCGCGGCCTCGACGTCATACCCCGCCGCGAGCGCGATCCTCGGCGCAGCCGCGATGACCCGCGCGGAGCCCACCGTGCCGGCGACCGCGTAGACGGCGGCGAGCAGGTCCTCGAGCCGCGCGCCGGTCTGCTGGGCGGCGCCGACGGCCGAACGGAAGGACGAGGGCGGCGCATCGAGCGCGATCAGGGCTGCGACCTGGAGCAGGGCCTCGGTCCGCGCGTCCAGGTGGGGCGCGTAGCGATCCGGGTCCCGCCGGTCGACGATCTCGGCGAGGAGGAGCGGATCTCCGATCGTCAAGCGACGGAACGCTTCATCGGCGCGCGGCATGGCTCACCTGGGTCCCCTCGTCGCGGCGGTCGTGTGCCCGGCGGTTCGCGCATTGCACGGCCCACGCCCCCGGCACGCATCACCCGGTGCGGGTGAATCACCTTGACCGGGTGATGTACCACCGAGCGGCCCGCGCTTGGATGAACACCGACATCGACAGGAGGAACGCTGTGACACTTGGGCCGCTCGAGTACACCGTCATCGGGTTCACGGGCAACGAGTTCGACGGCAGCATCGCGCGCGAGATCGGGCGGGTCGTCGAAAACGGCACGATCCGGATCGTCGACGCGGTCGCCATCATCAAGGACGGGGGAGGCGACGTCGCGATCGTCGAGATCGACGCGAAGCAGGATCCGCGGTTCGCATCGATCGCGCCGCTCCTCGAGGGCCGACACGGGCTGTTCACGCCCGAGGACCTGGGGGTCATCGCCGAGTCGCTGCCCGGAGACACGTCGGCGCTCGTCCTGCTGTTCGAGCACCGGTGGGCCGTCCACGTGAAGGAGGCGGTTCAGGCGGCCGGAGGCAGGCTGCTGGCCCGCGCGGTCATCCCGCCCGAGGTGCTCGAGGACGCCGCCGAGGAGCTCGAGGCATACACCGCGAAGCAGGAGGCGAGTGTCGCCTGACGCTCCCCCGCCCATCGATCATCCTCGCGATGACAAGGAGATCCATCGATGATGCGCCGCCGCGGCCGACCGCTGATGCGTGCCGCCGCCACCACCGCAGTCGTCGCCGGCACGGCAGGCGCCGTCCGGCATCACCAGGAACAGAAGTACGCCAACCAGGCTGCGCAGCAGCAGGCCGAGTACGACACGGCGTACCAGCAGGGCGCTGCCCAGGCGCCCGTCGAAGCGCCGGCCGCTGCCGGCATCGACATGGCGCAGCTCAAGCAGCTCGGCGACCTGCACACGGCCGGCGTCCTGACGGACGAGGAGTTCGCGGCCGCGAAGTCGAAGCTGCTGGGCTGACGGTCGCGCCCACCGTCGCGTCAAGCGGCGGGCGACCACGGACTTTCGAGGAGGAACGAGCACAATGAGAAATCCCCCCATCCTGATCTCGGTCCTCGGCTTCTTCGGAGCCATGGCCGGCTTCGCGTGGCTGTTCTTCGGCTTCAGGCTCCTGGGCTTCGACTGGTTCGGGGCGCTCGGCGACATTCCCGCGCTGGAGAACACGGGCCTGTGGGGCTGGCTCGCGATCGCCGGTGGCATCGCGTGGCTGCTGGCGTCGTTCGGCCTGTGGTCGCTCCAGCCTTGGGCCTGGACCTTCGCGATGGTCGTCGCGGGCTTCGCGCTGTTCGAGGCGCTCCTGTGGATGTTCCAGTACCCGGGCTCCGGCCTCGGCCTGGGCATGTCGATCGTCCCCGGCCTGATCGTCCTCTACCTCCTCTCGGGCGAGGTGAAGGCCGCATTCGGGGTCGGAGCCACATCAGCGGAGACGACAGCACCTGTCGCGCCGGCGCCCGCGTCCGGCATCAGCTGACCAGAGCTAACCAGCGGGGCGTGCTCGCCCCACCATTCGACGATCGAGGCGCACCCCGCACGGGGTGCGCCTCATTTCGTGTGTCCGGGTCACTCCATCGACTGACACGTCAGACGCCGTTGACGCCCGTGCCGTTGCCGTTCGTCGGGGCGCTCGTGGCGACGGCGAGACCGCCGGCGTAGAACTCCAGCGCCGTCTTCGTCTTCGTCTGCTGCTCGCCGTCGAGCCGGAGGCCCTGCTCGATCAGGTAGGTTCGTGCCTCGGCCGCGACCGTGAACGCATCGGCCGGCGGGCACTTCGTCGACAGCTCGAGGATCCGCGTGCCGTCGGGGTAGAACCACACCTCCGCGACGAGTGACTGCGTCGTGCGCCGCTTGATGCCCAGCTTGACGTCGAAGCGTGCCTTGAGCAGGAAGGTGGGACCGAGGGGCACCAGATCGTCGAGCGCGAGCCCGTCGGGCGCATGATCGCGATAGAACTCTCGCTGGGTCTTCGAGAACAGCTGCTTCAGCGGGAGCGCGCCCGCGGCTGCGTCGCGAACCTTCTGGCCCGTGGACCGGCCCTTGAACGAGGCGGAGCACACGAATCCGCCGGGGAGGACATCCACCTCCACGTTGAAGTCGGCCTGACGCCGGAGCGAGGCGGGCAGGTCGTCCGGGGCGACCGGCCGCAGCTTGATCACGGTATCGCCGCGGCCGCCCTGGGTGCGCCGCGCGCGAACGACGATGCCGGCCCGGTTGAGCGCGAGGTCCGGCGTGTCGAAGAAGTACACCTGGCGCGGCGTGGCCTCCACGGGGTCCATCGGGAGGCCCTGGATCGCGGCCCGGTGCTGGTCGACCGGCACCGTGACCTTGAGCTCGATGCTGTCCGCGCCGCGGATCAGCTTGAGAACCTCGCGCACCTGGTCATCCGAGAGTCGATTCCCGTCCGACTTCGGGGGTTGTGCCGCGTCCGTGCCGGCCGGCGACGTCTTTGCTCGCGTGACGGTCATGTCGATACCTCTGTTGGCGTCGGCTGTGCGCCGAACCGGGTTGCCAGAACGCCGTGCCGCAGGCCGCGGTCGCTGACGGTCAGTCGGTCGACGCCAAGGGCGTCCATCACCGACGCGACGATGCACGCTCCTGCGAGGATCACCTCGGCGCGCTTCGGCTGGAGCCCCGGGATCGAGCGCCGCTCGTCGGCGGAGCGCGCCCGATAGAGCTCGAGCTGGCGGGCGACCTCGGCCCGTTCGAGCACGCTGCCCTGGATCACTTCGGGGTCGTACCGTGTCATCCCGTGACTGACCGCGGCGATGTTGGTCACGGCCCCGCCCATCCCGACGAGGCGGTCGACGGGCGCCCGGCGGTCGAGACGGGCGAGGTCGGCGTGGATCGCGGCGAGGGGTTCGGCGAGCGCGTCCTCGTCAACACGGTCGTCCAGCCCGAACCGCTCCGTGTACCCGACCGCGCCGACGTCCACGCTGAACCGCTCGGTGACCTCGTCGCCACGGCCGAAGGTGAGCTGGGTGCTGCCGCCGCCGGTGTCGAAGACGGCAATCGAGGCATCCGGCATCCCGAGCGCGGCCAGCACGGCGAGGTAGGCGAGCCGTGCCTCCTCCTCGCCCGGGATCACCTCGATCCGGACGCCCGTCTCGAGGGCGACCGCGTCGACGACCGCCTCGCGGTTCGCCGCGATCCGCAGCCCGGCGGTCCCGACGGCGGCAATCGCGACGGCGTGGAGGCCGTCGGCCTCGGCGACCATCCCCGCGATTGCCGACCGCGTGCGGTCGAGGGCGGCGTCGGACACCACGCCCGTCCGCTCCAGGTCCTCGCCGAGTCGCGTCAGCTCGGCCCGGTCGACGACCATGACGAGCGCCCCGGTGCGGTCACGTTGTGCGACGTGGAACTTGATCGAGTTCGTCCCGGCGTCGATGACCGCGTACCGGGCGGGTACGTCGTCGAGCAGCGCCGTGAGGCCGGGGGGATACGCGGTATTGCGGTAGTCGCCGAGCCCCAGCGTGCGAACCGCGCTCGCGACGGCATCCGGGTCCTCGGCCTCGACCGCGATCGTGCGCGTGGCGCGTCCATCGGCGACGACGTCGGTCAGCTCCGACGTGCAGCCGCCGACCTCGAAGCGCACGCGGTGCTTGTGAACGTCCACGAGGCGGACGCGGGTGCCTGGCCCGGTCAGCTCGGCCTCGAGCTCTTCTGCCGAGTAGGTGTCACGGACGAGCGACGGCACGGGAAGGTCGAGCGCCTCCCACACCACCTCGAGGGTCGACGCCGGGACCGGAAACGGGGCCTTGAGCACCGGCCGCCACTGCTGGAGGCCGTTGGCGTCGAGCGCGAGCATCGACTTCACGTCCATCAGCCCGGCGCGGATCTTCACCGTGGATCCGCCTGCGGACAGCAGGTATCGCTCGTCGCTGTCGGCCTCTCCCGTGGGCGTATGTCCGATGAAGGCGGGGGCGCCGGCCTCGGCGCCGGCCCCGAACGTCCGCCATTCCCAGCGCGCGCCAGTCACCCTCCAGCCTCTGCCCGTCCCACGCAGCGATCGTCCCCGTCGGATCGCAGCCGGACGTCGTCCCGTTCGGGTGAAACATCCAAACTCCGTGCAAGGCCGATAAGACGCACGGGGAATGCTTCACAACAGCGTGTATCGTGCTGTGCGATCCGACGATCGCTGCCAGAGGGCGTCGTGCGTACCCATTCGCCGTCAGGACCCCGTCGCTGCTCCCGGGCTCACCACGGCCCTCGGGCTCGCCGCCGCACGCTGCGGCGAGGTCGGGGCGAGGTGTCGTGACGGTCGGCGAGCGCGAGCGTCTGGACGATCATCCGATCGTCGAGGCGAGGATTCGCCCGGTGGTCGCCCCCGAATCAGCGGTGGGCCGCACCAGGATCACGGCTCGGCTCATCGATCCGGGCCAGCCGGCTGTCGCCACGCTCGTCGCGCCCGCCGGCTACGGCAAGACGACCGTGCTGGGGCAATGGGTTGCCGTTGAAGCGCGGCCGGTGGCGTGGCTGACGGTCGATATCGGCGACAACAATCCATCCGTGTTCGTCGCGTACCTGGCCGCCGCGCTCGGGCGGGTCGGGCCGGTCGATCCCGCCCTCGCGCGCGGGGCCGTCGTCCGCCGGGATCGAGTCCTGTCCTTTGCCGTTCCGCGTCTCCTT
>DATFQL010000074.1:0-3961 GCA_035264305.1 Candidatus Limnocylindrales bacterium
CGTCCAGCTCCGCGCGCACCGGCTCCCGCTTCCACGCCACGAGGACGCCATCGGGCGCGACCAGCGGGAGCCCGAGCTCGACGAGCTCGGCCAGCGAGGTCACCGCGCGGGCGGTCACGGCCGGCCATGCCTCGCGATCCCGGCGGTCGCGGGCGACGGCCTCTGCGCGCTCCGGCTCGACCGCGACTCGTCGCTCCACGCCGGTCGCCCGGATGACGGTGCGCAGGAACTGCGCCTTCTTGCCGACCGAGTCGACGAGCAGCGCGCGATCGGCCCCGAGCGCCGCGGCAAGGGGGATCCCCGGAAAGCCGCCGCCGGATCCCAGGTCGAGCAGCCGCGCGATGCCCCGGGCGCGGAGATGGGGGGCCGCGGCCAGGCTGTCGAGGACGTGAAGGCGAGCGACAGCAACGGGGTCGCGGATCGCCGTCAGGTTGATCGCAACCGTCCACGCCAGGAGCAGCCGCACGTGGGCGTCGATGATCGACAGCGCGTCGTCTGACAGCCCGATTCCGAGCGTCGCGACGCCGGTCGCAAGCACCTCGGCGAACTCGTCGGGGAGCGGCGGAAGGTCCTGGACGCGCGTCGGGAGCGGAACTCTCGGGCGGTCCAGGGCACCCTCCTGTGGCTGCACCAGGCCGTCCGGGAGCCGCCCCCGGCGTCGATCGTTCGCCATCGCTGCGGCGTCTGCCGGTCTGGCGTCGTCCCATCGGTTCCGGCCCGGGTCTCCCCGTGGCCCCTGCGGGACGGCGCTCCCCGATGCGCACGCGTGTTCTGACGGAGTCCGGACGGTAGAAGGGCGCCGCGCCCCCGTCAAGGTGCCTTATCCACGATCCCGCCGCATCGCCACGGATCGCTGTGGATAACCTGCTGGATCAGCCCGTCAGGCGCGCGCGAGCGCGACCTCGATCAGCTCGCGGTCTTCGGCGCTCGGACCGGGCGACCAAGCGTCCTCCGGACGACGTCGAGCACCTCGTCGACGTACCTGTCGGCCTCGCCGCGCTCCGCGGCCGTCCGGACGCACCCCTGGACATGATCCTCGAGGACCATGATCGAGACCGCGTCGACGGCCGCGCGCAGCGCGGCCGTCTGCTGGAGGATGTCGACGCAGTACTCCTCGCGCTCGATCATGCGGGCGATCCCGCGCACCTGGCCCTCGATCCGGCTCAGGCGGCGAACGAGCTGCGCCTTGTCCTTGCTGTAGCTGTGACGGAAGCTGTCGTGGCCGTGGTCGACACCCTGCGTGCCTGACGTCCGGCCGGCGGTCTCACTCATGCCGCGCATGATACCCCATGGGAGTATGCGCATCCCGGCGCAACCTGACCGGGCCGCGTCGCGTGGCTGGCTGCCGCGTTGACCGGCGGCGCGTACCCGGGCGGTAGACTGATCCGCCATGGACCCTCGTGGACTCCGGACGCGCCTCGCCGGGGCGAGCTGCACGGCATGCGGCGCGGTCGTCCCGGTCGACCGGATCGCGGTCCTCGCGGACCGCGGCGACTTCGCGTTCGTGGAGCTTCGCTGCCACTGCGGCTCGCGGACGATGGGGGTCGTGGTCGCCGGCCACGACGACGCCGACCCCGTCCTCGACACGGCGGTCCACCCTGAGCTCGACCCGGTTACGCTCGCCCGCTTCGCGTCTCGGCCGCCGATCGGGGAGGACGACCTGCTCGCGATGCACCGGCTGCTCGACGACTGGACCGGCGACCTCCGGTCCCTCGTCGACGGGGACGCCGGGAGCGGCGGATGACAGAGGCGCCGCCGGCCATCGGCCGGCCGGCGTTCGCGCATGCGAGCGAGGCGGAGCTTGCGCGGATCCTCGACTTCTACGCGGTCCGGTGGGCGTACGAGCCGGACACCTTCCCGATCGCATGGAACCTCGACGGGGAGGTGATCGAGAGCTTCTCGCCGGACTTCTACCTGCCGGACTTCGAGCTCTACGTGGAGCTCACGACGCTCAAGCAGAAGCTCGTCCGGAAGAAGAACCGCAAGCTTCGCCGGCTCCGCGAGCTGTATCCGGGGATCCGCATCAAGCTGTTCTACGCGCGCGATTTTCGGATGCTGCTGCTCAAGTTCGGGCGGCTCGCGCTCCTCGACGAGCTGAGCGGCACCACCGGCCAGGCGACTCCACCGCGCGCTGTGATTGGGGCCACGCAGCCCCATCTCGACCGCCAGGACGCCCTCGCGGCGCCCGCGCGCGAGGCCGGGCAGCTGGACGCCGGGGAGGTCCAGCCAAACCCTGCGGACACGGCTGCGGGTCTGGTCGGCGGCAGGACCTCGCGCGAGGGACGCGGCCGGCGGCGCGGCAAGCGTCGCCGACGCGGTGCCGGCCAGACAGCGCCCGGTGCCCCGGCCGGGGTCGCCGGTCCGGATCCCGGAGCACGACACGCCTGACCCCGGGCCGACGTGCGCGGTTGCGCCGGAGGCGCGATCATCGAGCCGTATCCCGAGCCCGTCCCCGGAGGCACCGTTCACCCGATCATGAGCCATACCGTCGACCTCGAGCACGACATCGGTGAGGTCCTCCTGAGCGAAGCGGACATCGCTGCCAAGACAGCGGAGCTCGGCCGGCGGATCAGCGAGGACTACGCGGGCCGCAATCTCACGCTCGTGTCCGTCCTCAAGGGCTCGCTGCCGTTCATGGCGGACCTCATGCGGCAGATCACGCTGCCGCTCCGGATCGACCTGATGGAGGTCAGCTCGTACGGCGGCAGCACGACGGAGTCATCGGGGCTCGTCCGGATCATGAAGGACCTGTCGGCGTCGATCGCCGAGGAGGACGTCCTGCTGGTCGAGGACATCATCGACACCGGCCTGACGCTGAACTACCTCGTCCGCTACCTGCGTGGCAAGAACCCTGCGTCGCTGCGGATCTGCACGCTGCTCGACAAGCCCGCCCGGCGCCTCGTCGACATCCCCGTCGACTACGTGGGCTTCGAGATCCCGGACCAGTTCGTCGTCGGCTACGGACTCGACTATGGCGAGCGCTACCGAAACCTGCGCTTCGTGGGCGTCCTGCGTCCCGAGGTCTACTCGGCGCACGAGTAACCATGGTCCACCGTCGCCCGCTCGGAAACGGCCGTCGACTGGCCATCGTCGGCTCGATCCTCGTGATGATCGGGTGCCTGCTCCCGTGGTACGTCCTCGGGGGCGATGGCGGGCTCCCACAGCAGGTCTACCGTGCGTTCGACGGGAGCGGGATCGTGTCGTTCCTCGCCGCGCTCGCGACCCTCGCGCTCGTCGTGTTGCCGTATGCGGCGGGACCCCGGCCCGTGTCCATCGATCGCGGGCTCGCGTACGGGCTGCTCGCGATCGCGGCGCTGGTGGGCGTCGCCCTGTGGCTGCCCAACGTCATCGAGGCGCCGGAGGGGCTGCTCCCCGACCGCGCCTACGGCTGGTGGATCTCGGCGATCGGCGGGATCGTCATGGCCCGTGGCGCGTTCGAGGTCTCGCAGGAGCCGGCGCGCCGCTAGCTCACGGGATCGCGGGAGCGGGTTCGGCCGAAGCCGCCGGCCCGGCGCGAGCGACGTGATCGGTGAGGTCGAGGCCCAGATACCGCGTGTACGTCCCGCTCGGCGACCGGAGCTCGATGACGTAACGACCCATCGGCCAGCGCGGCCGCTGCCCGACGCTTCGCGCCCGCGGCACCCACAGCTCACCCAGCGCGTCCGGGGCGGCGGGCTCGAGCCGGTCGTACGGGATGGCGCTCGCGACGCCGTCGCCGATCCGGTACAGCGTCGTGACGAGATCGAGCGGCGGCCGTTCGGGCCCGGCGGCCGGCGCACACCAGCCGATCGCCGTGATCGTCGCGGCGACGATCGGCTCGAACTGGATGGCCGGGTCGGACGGTCCCGCGGCCTCGACCACGTCGACCGCCTTCCACACCCGCGCCTGGTGTCCTGTCCATTCCTCGATGGTTGACGATCGCCATTGCATCGGCAGCGCGCAGGTGAGCGTTGCATGGGGT
>DATFQL010000075.1:0-13178 GCA_035264305.1 Candidatus Limnocylindrales bacterium
CCGAAGCAGGCCGCGGATCGCCTCGACGCCGGCGGCGTGACCTTCGAAATCGGCCTTGCCCCGGGCCCGTGCCCAGCGGCGATTGCCGTCCATGATGATCGCGACGTGGCGCGGCAGGTCCTCGGGCGGAAGCAGCGGCTCCTCGGCGGGCGGGTTGTCGGCGTCCGAACCCGGCCCGTCGTCCCCCTCGTGCGCGAGCGGCGGCGCATCCGTGGGGCGGGCGAGCGAGCGGTCGAGCGGCGCCTGCGCCACTAGACCTCCAGGACCTCCTGCTCCTTCGTGCTGCCGAGCCGGTCGACGTCGCCCACGATGCGGTCCGTCAGCTTCTGCAGCTGGTCGAGCTCGCGGTGCGCCTCGTCCGCGCCGATCTCGCCGTCACGCTCCTCCTTCTTGATGCCGTCGTTGGCCTCTCGGCGGAGGTTGCGGATCTCGATGCGCGCGTCTTCCATGCGCCTGTGGACGCTCTTGACGATGTCCTTGCGACGCTCCTCGGTCAGCGGCGGGATGTTCAGCCGGACGACCGTGCCGTCGACGTTCGGCGTGAGGCCGATGTCGCTCTTCTGGATCGCCTTCTCGATCGCCGACAGGACACCGCGATCCCAGGGCTGGATCACGATCTGGTGGGCCTCGGGGACGCTGATCGAGGCGAGCTGGTTGAGCGGCGTCTGGGCGCCGTAGTAGTCGACGAGGAGCCGCTCGACGAGCGACGTCGACGCACGGCCGGTGCGGAAGGTCTGGAAGTCGCGCTCCATCGCCTCCACGGCGCGGAGCATCTTCCGCTCCGCTCCGGCGAGGATCTCACTGGTCATGCGGGCCACCTCCGGTCTGGGCGGAGATCAGGGTACCCACCGGCTCGCCGGCGGCAACCCTTCGGATGTTGTCGGGAACGTTCAGATCGAACACGAGGATCGGCAGGTCGTTCTCCATGCACAGCGACACGGCGGCCGCGTCGAGGACCTTGAGCTGGTCGCGCAGGAGATCCTGGTAGGTGAGGCGGTCGAAGCGCCTCGCCGTCGGGACCGCCATCGGATCCGCGTCGTACACGCCGTCGACCTTCGTAGCCTTGAGCAGGACCTCGGCACCGATCTCGACCGCGCGCAGCGCGGCCGCGGTGTCGGTCGTGAAGTACGGGTTGCCCGTGCCCGCGACGAACACGGTGACCCGGCCTTTCTCGAGGTGGCGGACGGCCCGGCGGCGGATGTAGGGCTCGGCGACCTCGTTCATCGCGATGGCGCTCATGACGCGCACGGGGACGCCGACGCGCTCGATCGCGTCCTGCAGCGCGAGCCCGTTCATCACCGTCGCGAGCATCCCGATGTAGTCGCCCGTCGCCCGGTCCATCCCCCGCGCGGCCGCCGCAAGGCCGCGGAAGATGTTGCCGCCGCCGACGACGACGCCGATCTCGACGCCCGTCGCGTGCACAGCGGCGACCTGCTGGGCGATGAACGCGCAGAACGACGGGTCGACGCCGTACTGGCGCTCGCCGAGGAGGGCCTCGCCCGAGAGCTTGAGCAGGACGCGGCGGTAACGCGGCGACCCGCCGGGGGCCGATGCCGGCCCGCCGTCCTGGTCGCGTCCGTCTCCGCCGTCGGTCACAGCTCCTCCCCGAGCGCGTAGCGGGTGAACCGCCGCACCCGGATGTTCTCACCGATGGTCGCGATCTTCTCGGTCACGAGGTCACGCACGGCCCGCTCCTCGTCGCGGAACGGCTGGTCGAGGAGGCACACGTCGCGATACCACTTCGCGAGCTGCCCCGCGAGGATCTTCTCCCGGACCTCCGCGGGCTTGCCCGCGGTCGCGGGGTCGTCGAGCAGCTCGGCCTTCTTCGCCTCGAGCACGTCGGCGGGGATCTCGTCGGCGTCGACGTACTGCGGCGCGAGGCCGGCGACCTGCATCGCGAGGTCCTTGACGAGCTTCTGGAACTCGTCGGTCCGCGCGACGAAGTCCGTCTCGCAGTTGACCTCGATGAGCACGCCGAGGCGGCCGCCCGGGTGGATGTAGCTGCTCACGAGGCCCTCGCGCGCCTCGCGGCCGGACTTCTTCTGCGCGGCGGCAAGACCCTTCTCGCGCAGCGCGGCCACAGCCTTGTCGACGTCGCCGTCGGCCGCCTCGAGCGCGCGCTTGCAATCCATGAAGCCGGCGCCGGTCAGCTCGCGCAGCTCCTTGACGGCCGCAGCCGTGATCTCCGCCATCGTGCGTGGATCTCCTGTCGTGGTGGGCGGCGCGCGCCCGAGCGGGCGCGCGTGGGTTGGCGGGTGTGGGCCCGTGCCCGGCTCGGATCGAGCCGGCAGCCGGGTGGCGCTGGCGCGGCGTGCGCGGGCGACCAGTCCGGCGTCAGCCGGCGGGAGCGGCCTCGTCGGGCTTCGCCACGCCGGGGAGGAGGTCGTCATCCTCGAGCTCGGGGTCGAACGACAGCGTCCCGCCGGCGGCGAGCTGTGCGACGAGGTCGGCCGCGGCCGTCTCGTCGAACTCGGGCTCGTCCATCGCGGTGGGCTCCGCGACCTCGGGCTCGCTGGCCCGGGCCGCACGCTGCTGCGCACCCTCGATCGCGGCGTCGGCGACCAGCTGGCACAGCAGCCGGATCGCGCGGATGGCGTCGTCGTTGGCCGGGATGATGTAGTCGAGCTCGTCCGGGTCGACGTTCGTGTCCCCGGTGCCGACGACCGGGATCTCGAGCTTGTTCGCCTCGGTCACCGCGATGCGCTCACGGTGCGGGTCGACGATGAAGATGGCACCCGGCTGGCGCTTCATCTTGCGGATGCCGCCGAGCGTCGCCTGGAGCTTGTTGAGCTCCTCGGTCAGGCCTGCGGCCTCCTTCTTCGGCAGCCGGTCGAAATCACCGGCCAGCTGGCGCGCCTCCAGCTGCTCGAGCAAGCCGATCCGCTTCCGGATCGTGATGAAGTTCGTCATCATCCCGCCGAGCCAGCGCTTGGTGACGTACGGCTGGCCCGCGCGGATCGCCTCCTGCATCACCGGCTCCTGCGCCTGCTTCTTCGTCCCCACGAACAGGACACTCTCGCCGCGGGCGACCGTCTCGGTGACGAACTCGAGGGCCGAATCGAGGCGCTTGACCGTCTGCGCCAGGTCGATGATGTGGATGCCGTTGCGCTCCGCGAAGATGTACGGCTTCATCTTCGGGTTCCAGCGGCGGGTCTGGTGTCCGAAATGGACACCTGCCTCAAGCAGCTGGCGCATCGAGACCGTGGGCACTGCATGACCTCCTGGTTGTGCCGCCGCTGATCCCCGGCCGGGAACCGGTCGATGCCGCCTCGTGGGCGTCATCGCCGGCACCGTCCCGCGTCGGGAACGGACCAGCGTGTGAGCTCCGGCCGGCGTCGTGCCGGACGGGCGTGTGGGCCGCGACCGGTGTCGCGGCGGCCGGGAGTGTAGCACGGGCCCTGTGAAGGGCCGGGACGCAACGGCTCAGATGGGCACCGCACGGTGGTGCCTGACGGCAGCCTGACCGCGCGGGTCAACGTCGATCGCGACGAGGTCGACGCGGAGCGGCAGGCGCGGCAACGGCGACCCATCGGGCAGCGTCCCGCCGTCGAGGAGCATCGCGACCCCGCGGCGCAGGGCGGCCCGCTTGCGGTGGTCGAGCGTCTCCTCGGCGAGGCCGAAGTCGCGCCGGCCACGCCGCCGCACCTCGATCACGACGAGCGTCCGAGGCGGCCCCGGGTCGATCCCGAGGAGGTCGAGCTCGTCCCGTCCGACGCGGACGTTCCGGGCGAGGACCGTCCAGCCGGCCGCGGTGAGCCGGTCCGCAACCAGCTGCTCGCCGGCATCACCGATCCGCTGTGCAGTGGTCGTCGTCAGTCGCTCCATGCCCGGCATCGTGCCGGGGCGCGATCACCGGACGCTCATCCGCGGCTCACCGGACGGTTGCCTCGTCCTCCGCCTGGCGGTACTGCTGGAGGGCGCGCTCGAGGTCGCGACCGGGGACGATGTCGACCGTGTGCTGGCGGTCCGACGCCGCGAACTCCGGGTGACTCGCGACGAACGCATCCCACCGATCGGTTGCCTCGAGCGGGATCCCGACCAGGATTCCCGTGCGACCGTCGGCCATCAGCGTCGAGATCTCGGTGACGTCATCGTTCTTGAACCCCGAATCGCGAACGGCTGCGGTGACCGCCCCCACCGCGGCGCCAACCGCCACCGCCCCGGCACCGATCGGCCCGGACAGCGCCGCGAGCACCGCTCCGGCGCCACCGCCGAACAGCGCGCCGCGTGCGCCGCCTGGATCGACCTTCGTGTCCTTCGTGATCGTGACCTCGCCGCCGGGGGCCTTGTGGACCAACGCCCAGTCGTCGACGGTGATCGCCTTGTCGCGGATCCCGTCCTCGATGACGCTCAGGACCCCACGGGCGACGCCTTCGTCGGCGAACCCGAGGACGACCAGACGCGTTCGCTTCGGCTCGGCCATGGCTGCTCCTTCGATGGGTGCGCCGGGTGCCCGGCGGGGCCGCCAGTATGGGGATCACGAGCGGGAAGTGGCTCATCCCACCGGGATGAACGCTCAGCCGACGGCCGCGAACGCCTCGTCGCCGAGCGCCTGCAGGTCGTCGCCGGCACGGGCCGCGGCGTCGGCGTCGATGACGGCGGCCGCCTCTCCGGCAACGCCGCTCTGCTCCCCGGGCGCGTCGAACAGGCCGAGCTGATCGCCTGCCATCAGCACCTGGATCGCCTGCCACGAGGCGCGGTGATGGGGCGTCAGCCCGTGCGCCCGGATCGCGTCCCGATGCTCCCTCGTTGCGTAGCCCTGATTCCGGTCCCAGCCGTAGACCGGGTAGCGGGCGGCCAGCTTGGCCATCATCCGGTCGCGCACGACCTTCGCCACCACCGACGCGCACGCGATGGAGTACACCCGCGCGTCCCCGTCCACGATCGCCGTGTACGGGCCCACCTGCTGCTCGAACCCGGCGATCCGGTTGCCATCGACGAGGACGTGGTCGTGCGCGCCGAGCCGCGCGATCGCGCGGCGCATGGCGAGGTGGGTGGCGTGGTAGATGTTCAGGCGATCGATGTCGGCCACCGATGCCGCACCGACGCCGACCGCGATCGCGCGCCGACGGATTACGGGCGCGAGCCGCTCGCGCTGGAGCGCCGTCATCGTCTTCGAGTCCCGGACGCCGTCGATCCGATGGCAGTTGGGGGGCAGGATCACCGCCGCCGCAACGACGGCCCCGCTGGTGGGCGCGACGCCGACCTCGTCGACACCGACCACGCGGCTCGCGCCGTCCCGCCACAGGGGGCGTTCCCAGCGGAGCGTCGGGACGATCACGGCCATCGGCCGACAGCGTACCGCGCGAGCCCGCGCGGCGGGACGCGGGTGGCCCGGTCCTCCTCGCCCTGCGAGACTACCGCGCATGCACCGGTCGTTCCGCCAGGTCGACGTGTTCACCACGGAGCCCGGGCTGGGCAATGCCCTCGCGGTGGTGCTCGATGGGGAGGGCCTCAGCACCGCGGCGATGCAGCGGTTCGCGACCTGGACGAACCTGTCCGAAACCACGTTCGTCGTCCCCTCCCCGGAGCCGCTCGCCGACTACTCGGTCCGGATCTTCACGCCGACGGCCGAGATCCCGTTTGCGGGGCACCCGACGCTCGGCACCTGCCACGCCTGGCTCGAGGCCGGCAACGTGCCTCGTGACCCCGATCGCGTCGTCCAGCATTGCGGCTCGGGGCTGGTCGACGTCCTGCGGACGGACGTCGGGCTCGCGTTCCGCGAACCGCCGATGCTCCGCTCGGGGCCGGTGGACGACGACGACCTTGACCGGGTCGCCGACGCGTTGGGCATCGGTCGTGACGAGATCCTCGATGCGACGTGGTGCGACAACGGGCCTGGCTGGATGGCCGTTCGCCTCGTCAGCGCCGAGCGCGTGCTCGAGGTCTCGATCGGGCCGTCGCTGCATCACGACCTCGGCATCGTCGGGTTGTACCCGCCGGGGTCGCCAGTGGCGCTCGAGGTGCGCGCCGCATGGCCCGAGCACGGGTCGATCGTCGAGGACCCTGCGACCGGCAGCCTGAACGCGGCGGTCGCTCGCTGGCTCGTCGACCAGGGGCTGCTTCGCACGCCCTACGTTGCCACGCAGGGTGCGGCGATCGGACGTTCCGCCCGGTTCGACATCACCCAGGACCCGGACGGGATCATCCTCGTGGGCGGCCGCACGGTCACGCTCGTCCGCGGCACGGTGAACATGTAGGCGGTCCGGACATGTCGAGACCCCGGCCGCGACCGGGGTCTTCGAGTGTTGCCGAGGGGCGCTCCCGGCGCTACCGGCGCTCGCGAAGCGTCGTGGCAGCCTTGCCGACCCGGTTGCGGAGGAAGTACAGCTTCGCGCGCCGGACCTGGCCGTGGCGGATGACCTCGATCTTCTCGATCCGGGGGCTGTGGATCTTGAACGTCCGCTCCACGCCGACGCCCGAGGCGATCCGGCGCACGGTGATCGTCGATGCGATCCCGCTCCGGCGCATGCGCATCACGAGGCCCTCGAACACCTGGATCCGCTCGCGGTTGCCCTCGACGACCTTCGCGGCGACCTTGACGGTGTCGCCGGGCACGATCTCGGGGAGGTCGGTACGCAGCTGGTCCTGGACGATCTCGTTGAGCACGTTCACGGTGTGGTCCTTGTCGGTTTGTCGGTGTGTCGGCGGCAGCCGCGGCTGCGGAGGATGCAGGTTCCGGGACGGCGCTCCGGATCCCGGCGCGGCCGACGGCGGAGGATAGCACGTGGCGGGCGTCAGGCGTCCCCGGCCTCGTCGCCCGCCGTCGCGGGCGCAACCGGCGTCTCCGCCCGAATCTCGGCCATCGCGGCTGTCTCGTCCTTCGAGAGCGCCCGGCCCTCCAGGAGGTCCGGCCTCCGGTCGAGGGTACGTCGGAGCGACTCCCGCAGCCGCCACTTGCGGACCTGCTCGTGATGGCCCGAGACGAGCACCGGCGGCACCGCGTGGCCCTCGAACTCGGCCGGCCGCGTGTACTGCGGGTACTCGAGCAGTCCCGCCGCGAACGATTCCTCGGCCGTCGATGCCTCGTCGATCGCGCCGGGGAGCAGCCGGAGGACCGCGTCGACGATCACGAGCGCGCCCAGCTCTCCTCCGGTCAGGACGTAGTCGCCGATCGACAGCTCCCGATCGACGAGCCCGCGAACGCGGTCGTCGACGCCCTCGTACCGCGGGCACAGGAACAGGAGGTGCGACGCGGCCGCCAGCTCGTGGGCGACGGACTGGCGGAACGGCTCGCCCGCGGGATCGAGCAGGATGACGATCGAGTCGGGCCGCCGCAGGTCGGCGAGCGCGGCCGCGACGACATCGACGCGAAGGACCATGCCCGCGCCGCCGCCGTACGTGTAGTCGTCGACGGTGCGGTGGCGGCCGAGCCCCCACGCGCGGAGGTCATGGACACGAGCGGCAGCCAGGCCACGCTCGAGGATCCGGCCGGGGACGCTCTCACGCAGCGGTGCCTCGACCATCGGCGGAAACAGCGTGAGGATGTCGATCTCGAGCATCACCCGCGATCCGGGGACGCGGGCGGGCGTGGACGGCGCGGGTTCGAGGGGCGCCGATCTCGCGGGCGGACGTATTCCTCGTCGTCGACCGGGCGGGCGTCGAGCGCGAGCGCGTCGAGGTCCACGATCAGCTCCCCGCGATCCGGGGCGAGGTCCGTGACGATCCCGCGAACACCCGGGATGTCGAGCTCGCCGCGGGGACCGCGGACGACGAACACCTCCGCCCCGCCGGCGCGATAGAGCTCGACGACACGGCCGAGTTCCTCACCGTTCGTGCCGCGGACGGCGAGCCCCTCCAGCTCGTGCCACAGCCAGCGGCCGGGCTCGCGCGGCTCGTCGGGACGGTCGATCTCGAGGTACACGCCACGCAGCGCCTCGGCCGCGTCGCGGTCCGGGACCTCCGCGAAGCGGAGCCACCAGCCCGGCCCGTCGCCGACGGCCGATGACTCCGCGATCGTCAGCGAGCGGCTCGTCGCCTCGACGAACAGCACGGCGCCCACGGCGAACCGGTCCTCGGGACGATCCGTGAGGAGCTCGACGCGCACATGGCCGCGGAGGCCGCGGAGCCCGCGCACGAGCCCGACCGTGAGGCGCTCCGGAGCACCGGACTCGTCCGGTCCGGAGGCGGGACCGCCGGGATGATTCCGCGGAGCCAGCGGAGGCTCCCGGGTCAGACGATCTCGAGGCTGACCGGTTCGCCCGAGCGGGCGCTGGTCACCTTGAGGAGCGTGCGGAGCGCCTTGGCGACGGAGCCATTGCGCCCGATGACCTTGCCCATGTCGGACTCGGCCACGTGCAGCTCGATGACGGTGCCGTCCTCCCCGTTGACGACCTCGACCGACACGGCCTCGGGATCGTCGACGAGGGACTTGGCGACGTATTCGACCAGGTCTGCGGCTGCCATCGTCGGGCTACTTCCCGGCCGGCGTGATGCCGGCGTTCTTGAACAGGCGCTTGACGGTGTCGCTCGGCTGGGCGCCCTTCGACAGCCAGTCCCTGGCCTTGGCCTCGTCGATCTGGACGGTGATCGGGTCGGTGCGCGGGTTGTAGTGCCCGATCGTGTCGATCGCGCGGCCGTCCCGGGCGGAACGGCTGTCGGCGACGACGAGCCGGTAGGTCGGCTGCTTGGTGGCGCCGACGCGGGTCAGGCGAATGCGAACGGCCATGGGGTGAGGTACTCCTCCCGTGCGCGGGTCCCTGGGCCGGGACCCGATCTCAAGTGGGCGATGGTGGTGGCGCGGTCAGTCGCCGGTGACGCGGATGATGACCGTACCGCGGTCGAGATCCGTCCCGGGGCTGAATGTCCCGATGACGGAATCGAACGCGCCGAGGTAGGGCTTGACGTCGGCCTCGTAGCGCGCCCGCTCGTCCGCCGACAGCTGCGCCTCGGCGAGGTCGCGGATGCCGACGACGTCGACCCAGAACAGCGCGCTGTGGGCGGCGCCGGCCTGGGCGAGGGCGGCCGAGAATCGCTCGGTCTCGGCGAGCGACGCGCCCGTGCGTGCGTCGAGCACCGCCTTCGTGAAGTCGGTGCCGTAGCCGAGCACCACGACATCGTCGGTCACGGCGTACGAGATGGTGGCGTCCGGCGGAAGATCCTGCGGGACGAGCGTCTGGTTGCCGAGCCCGACCACGGTGATCGTCGTGCCGGCATATTCCTCATCCGTGACCGTGATGCCGGATCCGCCGCCGGCGAGCGCGAGGAAGGCGCGCAGCTGGTTGAGCAGCCGCTCGGCTTCGGCCGCGTCGGTCGGGGAGATGACGACACCGCCGCTGATCGTGTCGCCCTGGCGGGTCACGGCGAGGCCGCCCTCGCCCATCCAGCCGACGACGGCATCCCAGCCCCCGACGATGCGCAACGTGTCGTCCAGCTCCTGCACGTCCGGCTGGAGCTGCGGCTGCGCCGCGGCCATCTCCTTCGCGCGGGTCAGCACCTCCCCGAGGTCGTGCCCCTCGGCGAGCAGCACGGTCGTCGGCGGGAGGACGGACGCGAGCGTCGTCTCGGCGCTCTTCGCGGGGCCGAGCGCGTCGAGGTGCGGGTTGCGGCTCTCGACGACGAACGCGCCATCGTCTGCACGGACCGCCGCCACGGCCCAGGGGACCGTCAGGTCGTCGATGGCGGCAGGCAGGCTCGGCATCGCCGAGGCGGCCTGGCCGGCCAGTGCAGTCGCCCCGTCGACAATTCGCTCCACGTCGACGTACGACAGGGCGAGGCGGTCCCCACTGACCGACGCCTCCGCGGTCTGGAACTGGGCAACGGTGTCGAGACCCTTCGTGCCGCCGGTGTCGATCGCGGCCTTCACGGAGGCCAGGTCGCCGACCGCGAGCACGGGGCCGACGATCGCGTACGCGGCGTCCTTCGGGCCCATCTTCGGCTCGGTCGCGGCCGGGGCCGTGACGACCGTGATCGTCGTACCGTGGTACGCCTCCGTCGAGGTCGCCGCGTTCTCCGACGCGACGAGCTCGGCCGCCCACGCCTGCGCCTTGGCCGCGTCCGTGACGCTCGCGAGGACGAGGCCGCGCGCGGCGGCGACATCCGCGACGCTCGAGGGCAGCGGCCCGACGCTCACCGCGAGCTGGCGCCCGAACCACGGGTCGACGTCCTCGGACCATGACTGCTTCCCGTCCGTCGCCGAGCCAACGAGCTGGTCGAGGACCTCGTCGAGCTTCGCCGGGAATGCGGCCTGGTCGTCGAACCCGGGGAAGGCGCTCAGGACCTCGGCAAGCTCCGCCTGCTGCGTTCCCGGGAGGTCGAGCCGGAGCTCGGCGTAGGTGATGCTGTCGGCGGGTGTCCAGCGCAGGACATCGGGATCGCCCGGGTCGCCGGTGAGGAGCATCGTCGCCGCCGCCGCGACACCGGCGACGACGAGCACGAGGGCACCGACACCGAGCCAGCGGAGGCGGCCGCTACCGGCGCGGGACGTTCTCGCGGAGGTCACGGGTGTCGTCGCGACGGGTTCGGCTCCCGGTGGCGTTGCCGCTGGCGGCGGCGCGGCGGGCGGGGTCGCGGCAGGTGGCTCGAACGTCGGCGGCTCGTACCGCTGGGTCTGATCCTGGTCGGTCATCGCGTGCTCCCCGCCTACCTGCGTCCCAGCATCTGGCCCATCGCGGCACGCTTGCCGCCCGCACCAGACAGCTGTTTCATCAGCTTCTGCATCTCGCCGAACTGCTTGATCAGCCGGTTGACCTCCGGCAGCGACGTCCCCGAGCCGTTCGCGATGCGCCGCCGCCGGGAGGCGTTGAGGACGCCGGGCTCGCGGCGCTCGCGCGGTGTCATCGACAGGATGATCGCCTCGACCCGCTTGAGGTCCCCGCGGTCGACGGCGGCCTGCGCCTCGTTCGCCATCGAGCCCATGCCCGGGATCATCGAGATCAGCTGCCCCATCGGGCCCATCTTCTGCATCTGGCGCATCGACGACAGCATGTCCTCGAGCGTGAACGCACCCTTGCGAACGGACTCCTCGAGCTTCGCCGTCTGCTTCTCGTCGAACGCGTCCTGGGCCCGCTCGACCAGCGTGAGCACGTCGCCCATGCCGAGGATCCGACCGGCGAGACGATCCGGATAGAACACCTCGATCGCATCCGTCTTCTCGCCCGTGCCCAGGAACTTGACCGGAATGCCGGTGACCGCGCCGATCGACAGAGCGGCGCCGCCGCGGGCATCGCCGTCGATCTTGGTCATCACGAGGCCCGTGACGGACACGGCGCCGGCGAACCCCTGGGCGACCGTGACGGCCTCCTGGCCGGTCATCGCGTCGACGACGAGCAGCGTCTCGACGGGTTTCGTCGCCGCGCTCACGGCGCGGATCTCGTCCATCAGGGCGTCGTCGATCGTGAGGCGCCCCGCGGTGTCGATGATCACGACGTCGCGCCCGATCCGCTTCGCGTGCTCGATCCCCTGGCGGGCGATGTCCACCGTCGGCGTTCCGGCAGGCGCGCGGTAGACCGCGATGTTGAGGCTGTTGCCCAGCGTCTCGAGCTGGTCCGCAGCCGCGGGGCGATACGGGTCCGCGGCAACGAGCAGCGGATGCCGGCCCTGCTTGACCACGTACTTCGCGAGCTTGGCGGCGGATGTCGTCTTGCCCGAGCCCTGGAGGCCGACGAGCGCGACCACAGCCGGGCTCCCGACGAGCCGGAACGTGCGGTCGCCCGCGGACAGGAGCGCCGTCAGCTCCTCGTGCACGATCTTCACGACCTGCTGACCCGCCGTGAGGCTCTCGAGGATCTCCGCGCCGACGGCGCGCTCCCGCACCCGCGCGACGAAGTCCTTCACGACCTTGAAGTTGACGTCCGCCTCGAGCAGCGCGAGCCGTACCTCGCGCATCGCCGCGTCGACGTCCGCCTCGGTCACGCGTCCGCGACCGGTGAGCCCGGCCAGGGTCTTGCGGAGGCGGTCGCTCAGGTTGTCGAACATGCGGAGACGGTGACCCTTGATCGGTGGTGGTCGGGCCGCGGGCAGGACGCCTGCGGATGGTGCGCGGGTTCTGGCGACACCGAGGCGGACGGAGTGTAGCCCACGCGCCCGCGACTGTCGCCGCTAGTCGAAGAGGGCCTCGACGAAGGCCTTCGGGTCGAACGGAAGGAGGTCCTCGGCTCGCTCCCCGACGCCGACGAACCGGACCGGCACGCCGAGCTGCTGCTCGATGGCGAACACGATCCCGCCCTTCGCCGTCGAATCGAGCTTCGTGAGCACGACCCCGGTCAGGACGACGGCATCGTGGAACGCCTTGGCCTGGACGAGCCCGTTCTGTCCCGTCGTCGCGTCGAGGACGAAGAACGTCTCGACGACGGCGCCCGGCAGTCGCTTGTCGATGACGCGGCGGACCTTGGCCAGCTCGTCCATGAGGTTCGACTTGGTATGCAACCGGCCGGCCGTGTCCGCGATGACGATGTCGGCACGGCGCGCGATCGCCGCGTCCAGGGCGTCGAACACGACCGCCGCCGGGTCCGCGTTCGGGGCATGGGCGACGATCTCCGCGTCGGTTCGCTGGGCCCAGATCCGCAGCTGGTCGATCGCGGCGGCGCGGAACGTGTCGGCGGCGGCCAGCACGACGCGCCGGCCCTTCGCACGCTCCCGCGCGGCGAGCTTGCCGATCGTCGTCGTCTTGCCGGTCCCGTTCACGCCCACGACGAGCACGATGGCCGGTCCCCCATCGACCGCGGGCGTCGGCTCCCAGTGGTCGGCGTCGCGGGCCGCGAGCAGCCCCTCGAGCTGGCCACGCACCGCCTCCTCGGCGGTCACGTTGCGCTGCCGCCGGGCCCGCTCCACGATGTCCATCGACAGCTCCGCGCCGACATCGCCGGTGATCAGGATCTCCTCGATCTCGTCCCAGTCGGCGTCGATCCCGGCACCGAACGCCGACCGGAGGCGAGCACCGAAGCCCTCCCGGGACCGTTCGAGCCCGGCCTCCAGCGCCTCGCGCTCGCGCTCGCGACGAACCGCGTCCGCCTTCTCGACGCTGTAATCCGAGCCCCATGCCCACTGGACCTCGGGCACCGGCTCGGGTTGGATCGGCCCGGGTTGCGCCGGCCCCGCCGCCCCGGCCTGGGCCATCTCCTGGGCCGTCGGGATGATGGGGGCGGGCTCGACGATGCCGCGACCGCCGAGCAGCGCGCCCGGCGGCTCGGCGAGGTCCCACTCGAGCTCGGTCGGCTCGGGCACCGCCTGGTCGGGCG
>DATFQL010000076.1:0-4658 GCA_035264305.1 Candidatus Limnocylindrales bacterium
GAACGGCGGTTCGAGGTCCCGAAGGGCCGTCTCAGCGTCGGCGACATCATCCGGCGGACACGACAGCCA
The DNA here is from genome assembly GCA_035264305.1 of Candidatus Limnocylindrales bacterium. Taxonomy (GTDB): domain Bacteria; phylum Chloroflexota; class Limnocylindria; order Limnocylindrales; family CSP1-4; genus CAIXZV01. The sequence goes on from DATFQL010000076.1 coordinate 70, forward strand.
GACCGCCCACGGCCCGAGCTCGGTGGCGATGTAGTACTGCAGGTGGATCGCGTCGTCCCCGCCTTGGGCGTCGGCCATCTCGAGGCGAAGCGCCTCACCGAGCTCCAGGCGCACGCGACCGAGCGACCGGACGCGCATCTCGCTGGCGCGCGGATGGAAGCCCGCTCGCCAGCGGTCGATCGCCGACTGGACCTTCTCCGTCACGGCTTCAACCTCCTCCGGGATGCGCGAACGTCGGTGCGCGGCACAGCACGCGGCGAGCCGACCGAGCATACGCCCGGGTGCTCGAGACCCTCACGCTAGCCGCTCGACCGATGCTCGGCGGTACGCTGGTCGCGTGACCTCCCCGGAAGAGCCCGCCTCGGTTCGACCTGTCGAGTACAAGGGCGAGCCGCTGGACTCCGAGCGCGGCCCGGGGCTCGGATGCTTCCGGTTCCAGCTCGCGCTGCTGGCCGTCGTGATCGTGCTCACGCCGCTGTCCGTGGTCTGGCAATGGCCCACGGCCGTCAGCGCCGCGCTGCTGTTCCTGACGATCTTCCTGCTGCTGTTCGCCGGGCAGACCGTGATCTTCCTGCTGCGGCTCGTGGCGGCCGACCGCCGCGAGGGGCGGCGCCGTCCGCTGGGCAGCACGACGCCGACAGTTGGCGAGCTCGAGGACCGCGGCACAGACGGCGGCACACGAGGGCAGCCGGCGGCCACGGACGAGACGCCTGCAACGCCGACCGACGCCGAGGACGGCCGGACGCCCCCATCCGGCGTGCGAGAATAGCCCCGCCCGCCACCGATCACGGCTTCAGGAGGTCACCCGGTCCGTGCCCGTCCTCGCGACGTTCTTCTCCGTCCGCCGCGGCCGCGATCCGTTCTTCAAGTTCTTCATGAAGACGATCTTTCCGCGTCAGATCAAGGAGTACGAGGAGAAGTTCGGCATCCGCTTCGTCGGCTGGTTCAACGTGGCCCACGGCTGGGACTTCGACAACGTGATCATGCTCGACCTGCCGGACTACGCGACGCTCGACAAGCTCGAAGCCGACGAGGCGACGCGGGCGCTCGGCCATCGCGCCGGTGAATGGATCTTCGAACGACATCACTCGATGTTCCTTCGGGAGCGGCTGGGGCCGGATCTCGAGTACCACGGCTAGGAGGCGATCGACATGGACGTGAGCCGCAACGACATGCTCGGTGAGCTCGCCAACGACGCCGCCCTCGAGCGGACGGACTTCGTCGTCCAGGCGACGGAGCAGCTCGCCAAGTTCCTCGACCGCCACCGCGAGCGCATCTCGGCGCTCGGCGGGCTGACGCTGATCGACGACGACCCCGACTACCTCTCGATCGCGCCCGACATGACGTTCCGTGTCCGCTCCCGGTTCGAGGACCCGGACACGGGCGAGTGGGCGAGCGACACCGAGGTCGTGGAGACGGCGAGCGAGCTCATCGAGCTCTACAACCCCGTCGAGATCTACGCCGCGTTCGCCGAGGCCGCGCGCGAGGCGGCGGGCCTTGCCGCCGAGCCGACCGCGACGGACGACCTGATGGGAGCCGCCGGGATCGCCCCCGAGGAGACGTTCGGGCTGGGCGTGGGCGACGACGCGTATGCCGGGGCGGCTGACTCGTGGGCGGCCGGTCAGCCGGCGGTCCTCGATGCCGACGACGAGGAGGGCGCGGCGCTCGCGCTGTACAACCTCGCACTCGACTTCCAGGAGCGGAGCCAGCAGAGCGAGGCGAGCCTGATCGAGCAGTTCGAGGAGGCTGCGGGGCGCGTCAGCGGCCAGCTGGGCGACCTGATCATCGTCGACGACGACGACGAGCGCCTGGTGCTCGGCGCGGCCGGCCGGTTCCGCGCCGAGGTGCTCCCCGAGGATTCGGCGGGCGAATGGCGCGAGCTGGCGGGCGGCGACGAGCTGGTCGAGTTCTACGACCCGACGGATGTGTTCGGGGACCTCGCGGACGCGCTCGCCGAGGCGTTCCCCGCGATCGCCCGCGATCCCGACGCTGGAGCGGCGGCCGAGGAGCCGGGGGTCGATGCGGCGGACGCCGACGTGGCGGCCGGGGACGAGGACGAATCGTCGAACGGTCGCGCCTGACGACGATCTTCGCCCGCTCTGCCGCGCCTGTTCCGGCCTGAGCGATGCCGAGCGCGATCGCCGAGCTCGTCGAGCGGCGGGAGATCGTCCCGGGCAGCTGGCTCCACGCGTGGCACGCGCCGGCGGTCGTGTCGGGGGTACGCGCCGGACAGTACGTCCACGTGCGCACGATCGAGCCGGGGGGGCTGCCCACACGACGACCGCTGCCCATCGCCACGGCCGATCCTGCGAGCGGAACGCTCACGACGCAGGCACCTGGCGCGCCACCGTCGCGGGGATGGACCGGGATCCTCCGCGTCGGCGATCGCGCGGAGCTCATCGGTCCGCTCGGCCGGCCGTTCGAGGTCGATCCCCGGTCGCGTCACCTCCTGCTCGTCGCCGAGGGGCACTCGATCGCGGGGCTGCGGCTCCTGGTGGACGAGGCGATCCGCGACGGACGCTCCGTGGTGCTGCTGTACGGCGCGGACGAGGCGTCCCGGGTCTACCCCTCGAGCCTCCTGCCCGACGAGGTCGAGTACGTCGTCGCGACCGCCGACGGCTCGCTCGGACATCGGGGATCGGTGCTCGACCTGGTTCTCGACTACGAGGCATGGGCGGACCAGTCGTTCGCCGCCGGTCCGCCGGCGCTGCTCGGGGCGCTCGCCGCGCTCGCGATCGGCCGGCGGAACCGGATGGGCGTCGCCACGCTCGGGCGGAAGCGGGGTGCTGGCCGGCCGATCGCGCCGGGATCGCCGGAGGCCCGACGCAAGGCATTCCTCCAGGTCATCCCGGATCAGCGGATCGGATGCGCGGGAGGGACGTGTCTCGGCTGCGCGGTGCCGGGCGTGTCCGGCATGCCGCAGCGGGTGTGCCGCGAGGGGCCCGCGTTCGCCGCCGACGAGCTCGGCTGGGCGGACGTCTCGTGAAGGCGAAACGCCGGGTCGTGCCCGGAACGCCGACGAGGCGCACGCCGACCGTGCGCACGGTTCGTCCGGCCATCCGATCGCCGCACGGGGCCGGGCGGGTCGCGCGAGCCGGAGGCGAACCGGCGCCGCCCACCGCTGCGTCGACGGACATCCTCGGCGGCCGGCCCGTCTCGCTCGCGGTCGATCTCGGGCGAGGGCTCGTCCTGCGCACGCCGATGATCGGCGCATCTGGGCCGTTCGGGTACGGCGCCGAGGTCGCCGACGCGGTCGACCTCGGGCGTCTCGGTGCGCTCGTCACGCGCGGCACGACGCTCAGGCCCCGCGCCGGTCACGCGGCCCCCCGGACGGCGGACGTTCCGGCCGGCCTGCTCGTCGGCGTGGGGCTCCAGAACCCGGGGGTCGAGGCGGTCCTCGAGCGGTACGCGGAGACGTGGGCCCGGTGGCCCGTGCCGGTGATCGTCAACGTGTGTGGCGAGTCATCCGCGGACATGGCCGAGGTCGCGCGCCGGCTGGACGGCGTCGCGGGCGTCGCCGGGCTCGAGCTCAACCTGTCGTGCTCGAACGGGGGGCGGGCGGCGTTCGGCCTGGACGAAGGTGCCGCGGGATCGCTGGTCGCGGCGGTGCGCCGCGCAACCGACCTGCCGTTGGTCGCGAAACTGACAGCGGCCGCCGGGGACGTGCGGGCCGTCGCGCGCGCGGTGGAGGATGCCGGGGCGGACGCGATCAGCGCGATCAACACCCTTCCGGGACTCGTCCTGGGCGCGGATCGGGCCGCGAGCGCGGTGGGGAGCGGCTACGGCGGGGTGTGCGGACCGGCGCTCCGACCGATCGCCCTGCGGGTGGTCCACGAGGTTTCGCAGGTGGTCGACGTGCCGGTCATCGGCGTCGGCGGGGTGACGACCGTCGAAGACGCGCTCGATCTGCTCGCCGCAGGGGCCTCGGCCGTCGGCGTCGGTGTGGCCGCCCTCGCGGATCCGATGCTTCCCGTGCGGCTCGGCGACGAGCTCGCGGAGGCATGCCGGGGGCGCGGGCTGGAGGACGTCCGCGGCCTCGTCGGCACGGCGTTGCCCGCTCGCGCGGCCGCCGCGTCGACCCGCGGCGCCGAGTACGCGCGGTGAGCGAAGCGCTCCTCGTCTGGCTGGTCGCGATCAACGTTGTGACGGCCGGCGCGTACGCGTACGACAAGCTCGCGGCGCCGCGGGGCCGACGCCGGGTTCGAGAACGGACCCTGTGGCTGCTGTGCCTCGCCGGCGGCGTCCTCGGGGCGTGGATCGTGTTCCTCGGCATGCGCCACAAGACGCTGCACCGCTCGTTCTGGGCAGTCCAGTCGATCGCCTCCGTCGTATGGCTCGTCGTGATCCTGGTGCTGCTGGCGTCCTGACCATGCCCCGGCCCGTCGACTCCCGGGAGGCCGCCTCGGACCACGTGCCTGGTGACCTCCATGTCCCCGTGGCGCCACTGCCGTCACGCCGACCGTCGCGAGGACGCCCGGCGCCGATCGCGGGACTTGTCGCGCTCGTCGCGATTGTCGCGGGCGCGGTCTGGCTGGCGCAGGCGTTTCCGGCCGGACGTGACGAGGCAACGATCCGTGCCCCGACGCCGG
>DATFQL010000077.1:0-12667 GCA_035264305.1 Candidatus Limnocylindrales bacterium
GGGTCACGCCCCGCGCCGGACACACCGCTCTTCGCGTCCACGACGAGGTCGGCGATGAGCCCCGCGCGGGCGAGGGGTGCGAGGGCGAGGATCGTGGTCGTCGCGTAGCAGCCCGGCGACCCGACGATCGCGCCCGGTCGCGTCCCGGCATCGGCGAGCTGCGCGCGGTGCAGCTCGGGGAGCCCGTATACCGCGGTCGCGAGCAGGTCGGCGCGCGGGTGGTCGAAGTGATACCAGCGCGGGTAGTCGGCAGGGTCGTGCAACCGGAAGTCAGGACCGAGATCGATGACCGTCTGTCCGCGCTCGAGGAACTCGTCGATCCGGGCCGCGACCGCGCCATGGGGCAGGGCGAGGAACACCGCTTCGGCCTCCGCCGGGACGGTGTCGTACACCCGGAGGTCGCGGGTCACGAGGTGGGGGTGGATACCGCCGATCGGGTCGCCCTGCCGTTCGCGGCCCACGAGGCCGGCGATCCGGACGTGCGGATGGAGCGAGAGGAGCCGGATCAGCTCGGAACCGACGTAGCCTGTCGCACCGACGATCGCGACGTTGACCGGGTCGCCGAGCCTGGCTCCGAACCCCACAGCCGAGGCCGTACCCGGGGGCGGGTCGTGAGGACGGTCCGCCGCGATCGCCGCCTCGACCGTCGAGTCCGCGCTCACCGGCGCGCCGGGCCGCTCGCCGGCGGCAGCTCGAGGTGGTCGGCGAGCGGGCGGAACGTCGTCATGCGACGAGTATACATCGTGCCTGCATACTCATGCAATCCGCTGAAGGGCGAAAGGCACGAAACCGGCGTCGCGACCGGTCCCGGATCACCGGCTCGTGTCCACGACGCAGAAGCGATTGCCCTCGGGGTCTTCCATGATCACGTAGTCGGCGTCCGGCGGCCGCTTCGACCAGTGCACCTGCCGGGCGCCGAGCGCCTCGAGCCTGGCGATCTCCGCCGCCTGCTCCTCGGAGTACAGGTCGAGGTGGATCCGCGGCGGGACACGCTCGGCGGCCCGGTAGGCGTCGAGCGACATGTTCGGCCCCAATCCGTCCGGCGGGTAGAGGAGCGCGAAGTCGTCGGAGTCGCCGGCCCGACGCTCGTATCCGAGCGCGGCCGTCCAGAACCCTGCCTCGAGCTCGATGTCGTCGACGCGGAGCACGATCGAGCCGACCCGCAGCATCGCCAGGTCCGGCCTAGCTCGTCAGGGCCGCGGCGGGCGTGTTCGGCCCGCGCACGACGCACTCGGCCTCGGACGTCGTGCCGTCGGGCTCCACGATCCGGTAGTGGTGGTGGATGGCGACGGTCCCCGCCGCGAGCATCGCGCTCACCGGGCAGTACTTCAGCGCCGACAGCTCCACTGCGCGAAAGACCGCCTCCCTCGAGATTCCCTCGCCGGCCACGACGTGCACGACGTCGACCCGGGTGAAGACCTGGGGGTATGTGTCCTGCTGGTCGGCCGTCGTCTCAACGCGGTACTCGGCGAACGGCACCCGCTTCTTGCGCAGGATCGAGACCACGTCCATCCCGGTGCAGCCCGCGAGCGAGGCAAGGATCGTCTCGATCGGGCTCGGGCCGCCCCCGCCCTCGTAATCGTCCATGACGAGCGTGCGGCCGGCTGGGTTCGTCGCGACGAACCGCATGTCGCCCTCGAGGGTCGCGGTGAGCTGCTTGACGGTCATGCGGACCTCGCTGCGGTGGTGACGGCCGGGGGCTCGGTGGCAGGCGCCGGTGCTTCCGACGGGTCGGCGGACAGGTCGGCGAGCTCGGCGAGCTGTGCCGCCTCCGCCTCGAACTGCTCGTGGTACAGCCTCGCATAGAGCCCACCCTGCGCGATGAGCTCCCGGTGCGTCCCACGTTCGGCGATCCGGCCACGCTCGAAGACGAGGATCCGGTCGGCGCGCAGGATCGTCGACAGCCGGTGGGCGATCGCGATCGTCGTCCGGCCCTCGGTCAGCCGCGCGAGCGCCGCCTGGATCAGCCGCTCGCTCACGGTGTCGAGCGACGACGTCGCCTCGTCCAGGATGAGGATCTTGGGGTCCTTGAGCAGGACCCGTGCGATCGCGATGCGCTGCTTCTCGCCACCCGACAGCTTGTAGCCGCGTTCGCCGACCACCGTGTCGAACCCGTCGGACAGCTCGGCGATCCGGTCGTAGATCGCGGCGGCGCGCGTCGCTTCGATCAGCTCCGCCTCCGTCGCCTCCGGCCGCGCGTAGAGCAGGTTGTCCCTGATCGAGGCGTGGAACAGGTACGTCTCCTGGGTCACGAACCCGATGATCCGTCCGAGCGACTCGAGGGTGATCCGGCGGACGTCGGTGCCGTCGATGCTGACCGCGCCATCCGCGACGTCGTAGAGGCGCGGGATGAGGTAGGTCGTGGTCGTCTTGCCGGCACCCGAGGGACCCACGAGCGCCACCAGCTCGCCCGGTCGCGCCTCGAACGAGACGTCGTCGAGGTTGAACGCGACGGGCGGTGGCACGGGCAGCGCGGCACCGATCGTCTCCGAGGCCGTCTCGGGCCACTCGTGTCCGGCGCCTGCATCGACCGGGTGCGCGTGGTCGGGGCCGTGTGACGCCGCTCCGTCCGCTGCCGCGGCGTGGGCCAGCTCGGCCGCCTCGGCGTCGACATCGTCGGCGGCAGCCGCGGCACGGACGAAGTCGACCTCCTCGGCCGCGACCTCCTCGGCAGCCTCGACGTCCCCCGCGCCCGCGTCATCGTCGCCAGGGGTCGTCGCGAGCGGGGGCTCGGCCGGGTACGCGAACGAGACATGGCTGAACGCCACCTCGCCCCGGACCGTCGCGCTCTCGAGCGCGACCGCGTCGGGCGCGTCGACGATCTCGGGCTCGAGGTCGAGGTACTCGAAGATCCGGTCGAACAGGGCGAGCGAGCCCTGGATCTCGACCTGGACGTTGAGCAGCTGGCCGACCGGGAAGAACAGCCGGCTCTGGAGCGTGGTGAACGCAACGATGTCGCCGGCCGTCGGCGCGGATGGGTCCCCCGCGGCCGCGAGCGAGCCCGCGAGCCAGTACACGAACGCCGGCGTGATCGAGAACACCGTGCCGATGATCGCGAAGAACCAGCGGCCCACCATCGCCTGGCGGATCTGGAGCCTGGCCAGCTCGAGGTTGAGCCCGCGGAAACGGTTCACCGCCCGCTCCTGGGCGCCGAACGTCTTGCCCAGCAGGATCCCGGACACCGAGAGCGTCTCCTCGGTGAGTGCCGTGAGGTCCGACAGGCGCCGCTGCGTCTCACCGCTGACCTCGCGCCGCACCTTGCCGACGCGGTAGGTGAGGTACAGGAAGAACGGCAGCATCCCGAGGCTCAGCAGCGTCAGTCGCCAGTCGATGAGGAACATCGCGACGATCGTGCTCAGCGACACCGCGACGTTGGAGGTGATCGACGAGGCCGTGTCGGTGACCACCGCCTGCACGCCCCCGACGTCGTTCGCGAGGCGGGACTGGATCTCACCGGTGCGGGTCGCCGTGAAGAATCGGAGCGCCATCCGCTGGAGATGCGCGTAGAGCGCGTTCCGCAGGTCCTGCATCACGCTCTGCCCGATGAGGTTGTTGAGGTAGCTCTGGCCGACGCCGATCAGGCCGGTGATGATCGGGAGGACGATCATCAGGCCGACGTACAGGTTCAGGTCCTGGTATTGCCCGCCGACGATGACGTTGTCGATGAGGAGCTTGAGCAGGTACGGGTTGACGAGCCCGATGAGGCTCGTCGACAGGATCGCGACGAGCACGACGAGCACCTGGAACCAGTAGGGCTCGAAGAACGCGACGATCCGGCGCACCGTCCGCGCACGGCGCTCCGGCGGGACGCGCTCGAAGTCGCCGGAGGGTGGGGTCAGGCGGCCACCGCTCGTCGCGCCGCGGGCGAGCCGGCGTGTGCCGCCACCGCGGAATGTCATCGCGAGAACCGGGACGCGGGGATGTCGGCTACCAGGCGGTCGCGGTCTGGTGCTCGGCCAGGCCCTCGCGCTCGAGCCACCGTTCCGCGTCGATGGCCGCCTTGCAGCCATCGCCCGCCGCGGTCACCGCCTGGCGATACCGGTGGTCGTGGACGTCACCGGCGATGAACACGCCGTCGATCCGGCTCCGGGTGTGGTCGTGCGCGACGAGGTAGCCCTTCTCGTCCACCTCGAGCCAGTCCGCGAACAGGTCGGTGTTGGGCTTGTGCCCGATCGCGATGAACAGCCCCTCCATCGCCACCTCGGTCTCCGCGCCCGTCTGCGTATCGCGGAGCCGCAGCCCCTCGACCTTCGCGTCGCCCAGGACCTCGGCGACCTCGGTGTTCGAGTGGACTTCGATCTTCGGGTGCGCGTACGTCCGGTCGATCATGATCTTGCTCGCCCGGAATCCGTCCCGCCGGTGGAGCAGGTGGACCTTGCTCGCGAACTTGGTGAGGAAGTTCGCCTCCTCCATCGCGGAGTCGCCGCCCCCCACGACCGCGATCTCCCGGTTGCGGAAGAAGAACCCATCGCATGTCGCGCACGCCGACACGCCGCGGCCGCGGAGGCGCTGCTCGCTCTCGAGGTTGAGCCACAGGGCCGACGCGCCGGTTGCGATGATCACGGATTGGGCACGGTACTCGACCCCCCGGGCCCAGACCTTGAACGGGCGCCCGGAGAAGTCGACCCGGTCGATGTCCACGTCGACGATCTGGGATCCGAAGCGCTCGGCCTGCGCCCGCATCTTCGCCATCAGCTCGGGTCCGTCGATGCCGTCCGGAAAGCCCGGGTAGTTCTCGACGTCGCTGGTGAGCATCAGCTGGCCACCAGGCGCCGATCCGGCGAGGACGATCGGCTCCAGGTTCGCACGTGCCGCGTAGACGGCGGCGGTGAGGCCGGCGGGACCCGAGCCGATGATCAGGACGTGGGTCTCGGTTCGTCCGGGGTCGCCCGTGTAGCCGATCGGCCCGGCGGGCTGGGCCGGGATCTCGTCAGGGCCGTCCGAGATGATGGAGATCGAGCCGAACGGGTTCAGTCCCGTGCCGTTGCCCGCGGGCGCGGCGTCGGTCCCGCCGAAGTCGATCTTCATGCTGCCGAAGGCGCTTGCGGCTCCCGCATTCCCGTTCTGGTCGTCCGTCATCGTGTGATTGTCGTCTCTGCGTGGCTCGTTGTGTCTCCATCGTAGCACGCGTGCCCGATACCCCCAGGGGGTATGTATGGGACTAATCGCGTCGACCGGGGAGACCGCGTACCCTCCCGCGGTGACGTCCCTCGGCGAGACGCCCCTCGATATCGACGCGCCCGGCGTCGGTGTGCCCGTGGCTCGTCGCGAGGACGACCTCGAGGTCGATCAGCCGCTCCGGGAGAACCGCGACTTCCTGACCGTCCTCATCGGTCAGGGGGTCTCGAGCTTCGGCGACTCGATCACGACCACCGCGATGCCACTGCTGGTGCTCGCCCTCACGGGGTCCGGATTCGTCATGGGCATCGTGAACGTCCTCACGACGCTGCCCGACCTGCTCGTCGGCCTGTTCGCGGGCGCGTACGCGGACCGCTGGGACCGACGCCGGATGATGTTCGCCGCCGATCTCGGGCGCGCGCTCCTCACCGCGGTCATCCCCATCTCGGTCTGGCTCGAGGGCCCGACGATCCCGCTGATCCTCATCGTCACGTTCCCGACGCAGGTGCTTCGCGTCCTGTGGCTGGCGGCCTACACGGCGTCGGTGCCCGGCCTCGTGGGGCGCTCGCAGGTTGCCCGAGCGAGCGCGATCTTCGAGGCCGTGTTCAACGTCGGCTGGATCGTCGGCCCGGCGCTGGCGGGCCTGCTCGCGGCGACCATCGGCCCGGGCGCGACGATCGCGATCGATGCCCTGACGTTCCTCGTGTCGGCGCTCGCGATGCTGCTCGTCCGCCGTCCGCTCCGGGCCGAGCGCCTCGAGGAGACGCACCTGCTCACCGACATCCGGGAAGGGATCCGGTTCGTCGCCCACGAGCCGACCCTGCGGGCAGTGCTCGCGCTGTGGACGACGACCTCGATCATCACCGCGGGCCTGACGACCGCGCTGATCTTCTACCTCACCGTCGACCGGGACCTCGGGGCGGGGATCGTGGGGCTGGTCCTGTCGGCCTTCGCGGTCGGGTCGCTCGCGGGCTCGGTCGTTGCCGCGCACGTCGCGTTCAAGCCAGTGGGACGGGTGATGCTGGTCGGCGCCGTGGGGATCGGCATCTCGCTCGTGATCGCCGCGACGGGGGCGCCGGTCATCGTCATCGTCGCGGTCTCGCTGTTCGCCGGCGTGCTCAACACGAACGTGCTCGTGGCGTACATCACGTTGCGGACGATGCTCTCCCCCGACGTCCTGCTGGGCAGGGTCGGGGCGACGGCGAGGACGCTGTCGGTGGGCCTGATGCCCGTCGGCGCGCTGATCACCGGCATCCTCCTCGACGCCGTCGGAGGCACGGCGACGCTGACGATCATGGGCATCCTGCTCGTCGTGGCGGCGGCGGGGTTCTCGCTGCTGCCCAACGTGCGCAACGCCCGGGCGGTGACCTGACACCGGGGTCACGGCGATCCGGCGCCTGCCGACGCGATACGCTGCGGCACATGTGCGAGCGTCACCCCGCATGACCTGTCCCACCTGTAGTGCTGCCAACGAGCCCGGGCGCAAGTTCTGCGCTGAGTGCGGCACGCGGCTGGCCGTCGCCTGCACCGCATGCGGCACGCCCAACACCCCGGGCGCGCGCTTCTGCGGCGAGTGCGGCACGGCGCTCGTCAGCGCAGCTCTGACACCCGGGACGTCGGCACCGCCCGGATCCGGCCCGGTCGCCGCCGGCAGTCCGTTCGCGGCACCGGTCGCGGAGCGACGCCTCGTGACGGTCCTGTTCGCGGACCTCGTCGGCTTCACGATGCTCGCCGAGGGCCGCGACGCCGAGGCGGTCCGGGAGCTGCTGTCCACCTACTTCGAGCTCGCGTCGGAGACGATCCGCCGCTACGGCGGCACCGTGGAGAAGTTCATCGGCGACGCGGTGATGGCCGTCTGGGGGGCCCCGACAGCGCACGAGGACGACGCGGAGCGCGCGGTGCGGGCGGCTCTCGAACTTGTCGACGTCGTGACGACGCTCGGCCCCGGGATCCAGGCGCGCTGCGGCGTCCTTACCGGCGAGGCGGCCGTGACGCTCGGCGCGAAAGACCAGGGGATGGTCGCCGGCGACCTCGTCAACACGGCCTCCCGCCTCCAGTCCGTGGCGCCGCCCGGCTCCGTGCTCGTCGACGAGTCCACGCATCAGGCATCGAGCGGCGCGATCGCGTACGAGCCGGCGGGCGAGCAGGTGCTCAAGGGGAAGGTGGCGCCCGTCGCCTCGTTCCGCGCGTTGCGGATCGTCGCCGAGCGTCGCGGTCGTGGCCGCGACGATCGCCTGGAGGCGCCGTTCGTGGGGCGCGACGCGGAGCTGCGCCTCCTCAAGGACCTGTTCCACGCGACGGCGCGAGAGAAGCGCGTCCGGCTGGTCTCGATCACTGGCCAGGCCGGCATCGGCAAGAGCCGTCTCGCGTGGGAGTTCCTGAAGTACGTCGACGGTGTCGTGGAGCAGGTCTGGTGGCACGAGGGCCGCTCGCCGTCGTACGGCGACGGCATCACGTTCTGGGCGCTGGGCGAGATGATCCGTTCGCGGGCGGGCCTCCTCGAGGGAGATGACGCAGCGACGACGCGCGCCCGCATCGCCGACATGCTGACCTCGCATGTGCCCGACGACACCGAGCGCCGTCGCATCGAGCCCGCGATTCTCGCCCTGCTCGGTGCGGGCGAGGCCCCGGCCGGCGCCGCCCCGGAGCTGTTCTCCGCGTGGCGGACGCTGTTCGAGCGCCTTGCCGGCACAGGTGTCGTCGCGCTCCTGTTCGAGGACCTCCACTGGGCGGATCCCGGGACGCTCGACTTCATCGAGCACATGCTCGAATGGAGCCGCAACGTCCCGATCCTGATCATCACGCTGGCCCGCCCCGAGCTGCTCGACGTGCGCCCCGGCTGGGGCGCGGGCAAGCGGTCGTTCCTGGCGCTGGACCTGCAGCCGCTCGACGAGACGTCGATGCGCGAGCTGCTCTCGGGACTCGTGCCTGGCCTTCCTGAAGCGGCTGCGCGCTCGATCATCGCCCGCGCCGAGGGCATCCCCCTGTACGCCGTCGAGACGATCCGGATGCTCGTTGCCGACGGGCGCCTCGCTCCTCGTCAGGACGGCGGATTCGACCCGGTGGGCGAGCTGGGTGAGCTCGCCATCCCATCGACGCTGCACGCATTGATCGCCGCTCGCCTGGACGCGCTGGTCCCGGCGGACCGGGCGCTCGTGCAGGATGCGGCGATTCTCGGGCAGTCGTTCACGGCCAGTGCGCTACAGGCGATCGCCGGCGTGACGTCCGGGGAGTTGGAGCCGCGCCTTGCCGGCCTCGTGCGGGGCGACCTCGTCCACGTCGAGGTCGATCCGCGCTCGCCCGAGCGCGGCCAGTACGCGTTCGTGCAGGCGCTCATTCGCGAGGTCGCCTACTCGACGCTCGCGTTGCGTGACCGGCGGGCGCGCCACCTGGCCGCCGCGCGCTACTTCGAGTCGATCGGCGACGACGAGCTGGCAGGGGCGCTCGCGGCGCATTACGTGGCGGCGTACAAGGCATCGAGCGAGGGGCCAGAGGCGGACGCGCTCAAGGCGCAGGCCCGGCTTTCGCTGCGGGCCGCGGCTGCACGTGCGGAGCAGCTGGGCGCGCTCGCGCAGGCGGTCGCCTATCTTCGACAGGCCGCGGAGATCGCGGTCGACGACGCCGACCGCGCGGAGATGCTCGAGCAGGCCGGCGTCGCGGCCAGCCGGGCGAGCCGCACCGACCTTGGCATCGAGCTGCTGACCGAGGCGGTCCGCCTGCGCGAGCTCGCAGGCGACGACCTTGCGACCGCGACGTCGCTCACGCGGCTCGGTGACGCGTACAGCGCCGCACGCCAGCGCGAGGAGGCGGTCCAGATCCTCGAGGCGGCTGTCCTGCGGTTCGGCGGCCTCGAGGACGACGCCCGGATGGCGGACCTGCTCGCCGCGACCGCGAAGGTGGAGCTGTTCACGGCCGACTACGAGTTGTCGGCGAAGCACGCCCGTGATGCGCTCGCGCGGGCGGAGCGCCTCGGCCTGCTCCCGATCGCGGCGGAGACGCTGGGTTGCCTTGGCCAGGCCGCCTTCTTCGAGGGCCGGCTGTGGGAGGCCGCGGCACTCCTCCGGGCGGGGATCGACCTGGCGGAGCAGGGCGGGCTGACGGATTCGGTGCTCCGCTTCTCGAACGCCCTCGCGTCGCTCACCGCGCTCGACAGCCCTGCGGAGGCGGTGGCGATCCAGCGAGACCTCGTCGGGGTCGCGAGGCGCACCGGTCAGCGCGGGACCGAGATCAATACGATCGGGAACGTGTCCGAGGACGCGCGTCGCACCGGTGACTGGGACTGGGTCATCGGCGAGATGGAGACGACCCGGCAACACGACCTCGACCCGGCCGGCCAGGTCGTGCTCGACATGAGCCTGCTCACGTTCCGGATCCTCCGCGGCGAGGCGAGCGACGCGGACATCGACGACGTGATGCGGCGGCTCTTCTCTCTCGAGGACAGGGACGTCGCCTCCAGCGCGAACGACATCAGGGCGCTCCGCGCGGTGATGTCCCGGGACTGGGCCACCGCGCACGCGGAGTGGCGCGAGGAGGCGGACGCCAGCGATTACAACGCGCCCTACGCGCTGCCTCGCGCGGCGGTGGCAGCGATCCTCGGGCGCGACGCCGAGGGTGCCCGGTCGGCCCTCGAGGCGTTCAGCGCGCTCGGGACGCGGGGTCGCGCCGCGGACGCCGACCGGCTCGCGGTGGGGGCCGGGATCCGGGCGCTCGAGGGCGATCGCGACGGCGCGCTCGGCGAGTACCGGACGGCCCTGTCCGCCTACCAGGACCTCGGGCTCGCCTTCGACGAGGCGCTGCTCGCGCTCCAGGCCCTCACGACCATCGGGCCGGCCGAGCCCGAGGTCCGCGCGATGGGCGAGGCGGCGCGACCGATCGCGCTGCGCCTTCGCGCGGCGGCGATCTTGCGCTACCTCGAGCACCTGCTCGAGGAGGACGGTGGACCGGCCGCGTCGGCTGGTATGGCGAAGAGCGAAGCGTCCACCGGCCTGGAGCTGCCCGCGGAGCGGTAGCGGCGGCTACGGCAGCTCGTGGAGCCCGGGGATCACGTCCCGTCCCAGAATGCCGATCGTGTCGGGGTCCCATACGTCCCGGACGCTGAAGATGACGTGCTGCGCACCCGCGTCCGATAGCTCCCCGAACCAGTCGATGATCTGCGCCGGCGCGTCTCCGGCCTTCCCGTCGGTCGCGAGCTTGACCGTCTGGAGCGTCGAGCGCTCGATCTCGGCCGGGTCGCGGCCGATCGCGGCGCAATGCTCCCGCAGGACCTCGTACTTGTGGTGGATCCGCTGCGGGTCACCGAACACGTTGCACGCGTCGGCGTACTGGGCGACGAGCCGCAGGGTCTTCCGCTCGCCGCCGCCGCCGATCATGATCGGCGGGTGCGGCCGGGACAGCGCCTGGGGCGAGTTCAGCAGCCGGGTGGCGTGCACGTGCCTGCCCTCGAAGGTCGCGCCGGTTCCGTGCTCGCCGTCCCACATCCCGTGGACGAAACGCAGCGTGTCCTCGAGCTGCTCGAAGCGCTGGCCGAGCGGCGGAAACTCGAACCCCAGCCCGCGTGACTCCTCCTCGTTCCACGCGGCCCCGATGCCCAGCCACGCCCGTCCGCCGGACAGCACGTCCAGCGTCGTCGTCGCCTTCGCCCACAGCGCCGGCTGGCGATAGTGGACGCCGCCGACCATCAGGCCGAGCCGAGCACGCTGTGAGTGCGCCGCCATCCAGCCGAGGGCGGTCATCCCCTCGAGCATCGGCTCCTCGGGCCGGCCCACGCCGCGGATCTGGAAGAAGTGGTCCATCACCCAGATGGAATCGAAGCCCGCCTCGTCGGCGTCGCGGACGATCCGCGCGAGGGTGGGGCCAATGGCCTCGGGTCCGCCGGGCCAGGTGAACGAGGGAATCTGGAGGCCGAGCTTCATGACCGACAGGGTAGCCCGATCGGGCGGGCTACCGGAACAGGTCGTTCGCGGCCGCCATCACGACGTCGCGGATCGATCCCTCGCCGAGCGGCGGGTTGGCACCGCGCACGAGCGCGACGGGCCGGCCGGCGGTCTTGCCCAGAGCGAGCTCGGCCGCGGACGCGAGCTCGTCGGCCACCGCGCGGACCGTTGTCCGCATCACCCGGCCGTCGGCGTCGGGCTGACCGCGCAGATCCTCGAGCGGGAGGATCCCGGAGACGCCGAGCGCGACGTCGACGATGCCCCACCGCCACGGCCGCCCGAAGCTGTCCGAGACGATCACGGGGAGGTCCGCGCCGAACCGCGCGCGCAGCGCCGTCCGAATTCGCGCGGCCGACGCGTCCGGGTCAGCCGGCAGCAGGGTGACGAGATCGCCCGAGCCGGGGCCGACGTTCGACGCGTCGATCCCGCCGTTCGCGCACACGAACCCGTGGCGCGTCTCGGTGATCAGCACGCCGCGCTCCATCCGGACGACGCGCCGGGCCTCGCGGAGGACGACCTCCACCTGGCGGGGGTCGCGGTCCCAGGCGTTCGCCCAGTCGACGGCCTGCTGGGACGGCTCCACGGTGCGCAGGTCGACGACCGCACCCTCGGCCTTGGACACGACCTTCTGGGTGACGACGAGGACGTCTCCCGCCGCGATCGGCAGCGCACCCGGCGTGACCTCGAGCGCGTCCCCGATCGCGGCCTCCAGGTCGTCGCCCTCTTGGATCTCGGGCAGGCCTGCCAGCGCGATGACCTCGACCCGCTGCACGGCGGGGTCCTCAGTCGACACCGAGCGACTCCGCCGCGGCTGCCTCGGCGAGGAGAAGGTCCTCGGGAGTGTCGATGTCGAGCCCAAGGAGGTCGCCAACCTCGGCGTACGCGGCGTCCGCCGACGAGGCGAGCCATGCGTGACCGGCACGCGAATCGCCCCCGAACGCGGGATCGATCACGTCCGGCGGGTCGAGGAGCAGCGCGTTCGTCCCGCGCCCGTGCCGGTCGGGGACGAGGACGACGGACGGCCTGCCGGCGGCGTCACCGGCCGCAAGGACCCGCTCCAGCCCTCGCGCGTCGACGGCCGGGATGTCGGCCGGGATGATCAGCAGCCTGGACGCACTGGTCGCGTTGCGCGCCTCCTGGAGGGCCGGGTTGAGGCCGCGGGATCGCTGCTGGACGGAACGTGCGCCGGCCGCCTCCGCCACACCCAGCACCGCCGCGTCGGGGGACACGACGAGCACCTCGCTCACGCCGCGCGCCCCGAGCGCCGCCGCGATCGTGCGTCGCAGGAGCGTCGTGACCAGCTCCTGTCGCTCCTCCGCGTCGAGCACCGCGCCGAGTCGCGACTTCGCGCCCTCGAACGAGCGCACCGGGATGGCGACCGCCGCAGGGCGCGGCCGGGAAGAGGCCGGCTCAGGCAGGTCCATGTGCCGATGCTAGCGCGGGTATGGCGACCGGCACGACCGAGCGATGCCGCACAGGCGCTGATAGGCCGCCCGGGCGAGCTCGGCGAAGGCCTCGTGATCGCCCTCGGCCGCCCTGCTGACGAGCGCCCGGCGATCCGGGACACGCGGGATCCGTTCGAACATCGGGCGGCAAGTATCGCGCCCGAAGCAACG
>DATFQL010000078.1:0-12825 GCA_035264305.1 Candidatus Limnocylindrales bacterium
GTGCTCTACCTCGCCTCGATCGCGTTCCTCGTCGTCGCGCTCGCCCGACCGTCCATGACGCTCCAGGTGCCGCGCGAGCAGGCGACGGTGATGCTCACGATGGACGTCTCGCGCTCGATGACCGCAACCGATGTCGATCCGACCAGGCTTGCCGCGGCCAAGGCCGCCGCGGCCTCGTTCGTGGACAGCCTGCCGGCCGCGTTCCGCATCGGGCTCGTCGCGTTCTCCACCGACGCCCGATTGGTCGTGAAGCCCACCACCGATCGTCGCGACGTCCGCGAGGCGATCGACGACCTCCGGGCTGACGGCGGCACGGCCCTCGGCGATGCCATCGCCATCTCGCTCGACGCAACGGCGGACGCACGCACGGCGTCCGCCGATGCCGACACCGCCGATCCGTCCGCGTCGCCCTCGGGATCGCCCGACGTCACGCCCGAGGCAACGGCCGCGCCGAGCGCTTCAGCCGATCCTTCGGCCGGCGACGGCACGCCGGTGACGGCGACCATCCTGCTGTCCGACGGCGCGAACTCGACAGGGACCCGCGAGCCGCTCGACGCGGCCAGGAACGCTGCGACCGAGGGCATGCCGATCTACACGATCGCCCTCGGCACGGCGGACGGCGTCGTCGAGGTCGAGGACGAGCTCGGCCGCGTCCAGCAGCTCCAGGTTCCGCCCGACACGGACACGCTCAAGCAGGTGGCCGAGGTGACGCGCGGGAAGTACTTCGACGCGCCAACGGCCGAGGACCTGGCGGCGGTGTACGAGAGCCTAGGCTCGAAGGTGGGCTGGATCTCGCAGGAGCAGGAGATCACGCAGTGGTTCGCCGCTGCGGCGCTGCTGCTCGTCGTCGCCGGCGGCGGCCTCGCCGCGCTCTGGTTCAACCGCTTCCCCTGATCGCCCGCTCGCCCGCGGGCCTCGGCCGTCGGAAAGAGGCGGACGAGGCCCGCGAACGCCTCCAGACGGGCGATCCCGGGCTCAGCCGGGCCCGAGATCGACGGTGGACATCGTCCGCAGGCCGTGCTCCGCGATCGCGCGGTTCACGTGCTCGGGGACGGGCTGGTAGCCCGGCGCGAAGCTCCCGGCATCGGTCGCCAGGATCCGCATCGAGTGGGCCTGGAGCGCGAAGCCCAGGTCCATGACCTCGATCTGGTGTCCCGTCGCCGCGGCGAGGTTCAGCATCTCTCCGCGCGCCAGGAGGTTGACTCGTCGTCCGTTCGGCAGGTCGAACGCCTCGACGTGCGTGTTGACCTGCTCCGTCGTGCGCGCCAGATCGCGCAGGGCGGCCGTGTCGATCTCGGTTGAGAAGTGCCCCATGTTGCCGAGCATCGCGCCGTCCTTGAGCAGCTCGAGATGCTCACGCCGGACGATGCCCGGCCGGCCCGTCACCGTGATGATCGTGTCGGCTCGCGCGACGGCCTTCTCGATCGTGGTCACGAGCATCCCCTCGTACGCGGCCTCGAGTGCGCGCAGCGGGTCGACCTCCACGACGAGCACGACGGCCCCCAACGCCCGCAACGTCCGGGCCAGGCTCCGGCCGCACCACCCGAAGCCGACGACCGCGAACGTCTTGCCGGCGACGAACGTGTTGGTCGCGCGGAAGAAGCCGTCGACCGTTGCCGGCCCGATGCCCCGCTCGCTCTCGAACGAGAGCTTGATCGGCGAATCGTTGATCACGATCACCGGGAACGGGACACGGCCGGCGAGCTCGCCGGTCAGCCGGAGCCGGCCCGACGTGGTCTCCTCGGTCGCGGCGAAGACGCGGGACGCCGGGGCGTCGACGGTGCCCGCGATCAGGTCCGCCCCGTTGTCGAGGAGCATGTCGGGACCGGCTGCGAGGACCCTCGCGATGTGCTCGGCGTGGGCAGCGGTGTCGTCGGCCTTCATGGAGTAGATCCGCAGGTTCGGGCGAGCGGCCATCGCGGCGGCGACCGCGTCGTCGGTCGTTGACGGGCTGCCCGTCCACGCGATCTCGGCGCCGCCGGCAAGCAGCGTCTCGACGAGGACGGCCGTCTTCGCCTCGACGTGCAGGCACATCCCGATCCGATTGCCGGCGAGGGGTCGATCCCGCTCGAGCTCCGCACGAAGCCGCCCGAGCACGGGCATGTGGGCGCGTGCCCACGCCACCCGCCTCTCGCCCTCGGTTGCGAGCGCTTCGCCGGCGACGAGGCTGGGTTCGAGCCGGTCGAAGGGGACGGGCGCGGCGGATGCGGGTGTCGACGAGACGGTCACGGTGAGATCCTCCAGCGGCCGAGTATGCGGGAGGCGCTTGACGGGAGTTCCGGCGTCGCGAAGATTGGTTTGCCCAAGCGTTTCGGAGAGTGAGCGTGCCCACGAGCCCGGCCCAGGCGATCGAACACCCGCGTGCCGCCCTGACGCGCGAGGGCTACATCGAGGTCGAGGTCATCCGCGACGGCGAGCAGGCGGTCGACCTGCTGTTCGTCGACGCCAATCCGCAGGCGGCCGCGATGTTCGGGGCCACGTCGCTGATCGGTCGTCGGCTGACCGAGCTCGTCGAACGGGTCGATGAGGGCTGGCTCGACCCGTATGTGCGGGCGCTGAGGGAGCGCGAGGCGCAGCGGACGGATCTGCGGTCGCTGGACGGATCGCGGTGGTTCGACATCTCGATCACGCCCCTCGACGAGTCGAGGTGCGCGGCCGTCTTCCACGACGTCAGCGATCGGCACGCCGCCGAGGCGTCATTGCGCGAGCGGGAGACGCGGCTCGCCCTCGCGCTCGACGTGGCCGAGCTCGGCACGTGGTCGTGGGACCTCCGGACGGGCGAGGGCGACATCGATGCCCGCGGCGCGGAGATCGTCGGCCTCGAGATCGGCGAGATCGACGACGTCGTGGCCGCCCAGCGGCTGCGGGTCCACCCCGACGATCTCGCAGGCATGGAGTCCGACATCGCGACCGGGCTTGCCGCCGGGGGCGAGATGTTCACGCTGACCTACCGCGTGGTGTTCGCCGACGGATCGATCCATCACGTCCTGTCGCGCGCGAAGGTGATCCGCGACGCGAGCGGGCCGGCGCGCCTCGTCGGCACGAACCGCGACGTGACGCCGGAGTTCGAGCGCGAGCGGCAGCAGGCGGGCCGGCTCGAGCGGGAGCGCCGGGCGCGCGAGGCGGCGGAGGCATTCCTCGCCGTGATGTCCCACGAGCTGCGAACGCCGATCACGAGCATCTACGGGACCGCGACCGTCATCGCCCGCGATCCCCACCGCCCCGACGTCGCCGACCTCGTGGCCGACGTCGTGGACGAGGCCGAGCGGCTGCGGCGGATCACGGATGACCTCCTCGTGCTGTCCGGAGTCGAGCGCGGCGTGATCCACCTTGCGCCGGAGCCGGTCATGCTCCAGCGGGCGCTGCGCGAGCCCCTGGCCGACGTCCAGCGCCGATACCCTTCGGCGACGTTCGACATCCGGGTGCCGCCGTCGCTGCCCGCGATCGTCGCCGACACGACGGCCCTCCGCCAGGTGCTCTACAACCTGCTCAGCAACGCCGCGAAGTACGCGGGCGCGGACGGCCCGATCACCGTGGACGCGACTCCGGTCGACGACGTCGTCGAGGTCGCGATCCTCGATCGGGGGCCGGGCCCGGGCGACAACCCCGTTGCGCTGTTCGACCTGTTCTACCGGTCGCCGCACACGGCCAAGCGGGCGTCCGGGACCGGGATCGGGCTGTATGTGACGACCCAGCTGCTGGAGGCGATGGGCTCCTCGGTGACCGCGGCGGCGAACGACGGCGGCGGGGCCGCGTTCCGGTTCCAGCTCCGACTCGCACACGACGAGGACTGAGGTCGGCCGCGCGGGGACCCTTCCTCGCACCGTCGGCCATACTCGTCGGATGCGCACGCAGTCCGTCACCGTGGCACCCGACGTGGACCTCGTCGTGGACGTGTGGGACACGGTGCGGGGCGAGGGGGTCCGGCAGGCGTCGGTGCCCTTCGTCCTCGTCCACGGGCTCGCGTCGAACGCCCGGCTGTGGGACGGCGTCGCGTGCTCGTTGGCAGAACGAGGCCAGCCCGCGGTGACCGTCGACCTCCGCGGCCACGGACGCTCGGCGAAGCCGGATGGGCCGTACGACATGGCGACGGTCGCCGACGACGTGGCCGCGGTGATCCGCGCCCTGGACCTCGATCGACCCGTCGTCGCGGGACAATCGTGGGGTGGCAACGTCGTGCTCGAGCTCGCGCTGCGCGAGCCGGCGCTCGTTCGCGGCGTGGTGTGCGTGGACGGGGGCTGGCTCGAGCCGTGCGCCTCGTTCACGAGCTGGGAGGCGTGTCGCGAGACGCTCGCCCCGCCGCGCCTCGCCGGCCTGCACCGTGACGAGATCGAGGCCTACATCCGGTCGGCCCATGGCGACTGGCCCGAGAGCGGCATCGAGGGCGCGCTCGCGAACTTCGAGGTCCGCGAGGACGGGACGATCGCGCCGTGGCTCACGTTCGACCGCCACATGGCCGTGCTCCAGGGGCTGTGGGACCATCGACCGTCCGAGATCTACCCGCGGATCGACGTGCCCGTCCTGCTCGTGCCGGCCCACACCGGCGAGCATTCGCGGACGGGCGACAAGCGGGAGGGCGTCCGCCTCGCGACGGCGTCGCTCCCCAGGGTCCGCGAGCGCTGGTTCACCGGCGATCACGACATCCACGCCCAGCATCCCGTCGAACTCGCTGACGTGATGCTCGAACACGTCGCCTCGGGGTTCCTCGCGTGAACGCGACGCCGCGCGTCCTCGCGATCATGGGGTCGGGCGAGACCGCGCCGACCATGGCCAAGGTCCATCGCGCGCTGTTCGACCGCTTCGGGCAGCGGACCGTCGCGGCAGCCATCGTCGACACGCCGTACGGGTTCCAGGAGAACGCGGACGAGCTCTCGGCACGCACCGAGGAGTTCTTCGCGACGAGCGTCGGGAACCCGGTGGAGGTCGCGTCCTTCCGCTCTGCCGCCGCGGATGCGATCACGGCAGCGACCGCGGTGGCGAGGATCCGCGAGGCCCGGTACGTGATGGCGGGCCCCGGCAGCCCGACGTACGCGCTCCGCCAGTGGACCGGGAGCGGCATCCCCGAGGCGCTCGGCGAGAAGCTCGCCGGGGGCGGGATCCTGACGATGGCGAGCGCCGCGGCGCTGACGCTGGGCGTGGTGACGATCCCGGTGTACGAGATCTACAAGGCGGGTGAGGAGCCGCGCTGGCTCGAGGGGCTCGACCTTCTCGGGGCCGCGACGGGCGTACGCGCGGCCGTGATCCCGCATTACGACAACGCGGAGGGCGGCACCCACGACACCCGCTTCTGCTACATGGGTGAGCGCCGGCTCCGGATGCTCGAGGCCACGCTTCCCGAGGGGGTCTTCGTCCTCGGCGTGGACAGCCACACGGCGCTCATCCTGGACCTCGAGACCGGCCGGGCGAGCGTCGCCGGCCTGGGTGGCGTGACGGTTCGGGTGAACAGGCGAAGCACGATGTTCACGGCAGGCAGCGAGCTGACGATCGACGCGATCACGCAGGCCGCGCGGGCGCTCGCGGCAGGTGACTCGACGGACGCGGTGCACGAGGCAGCGCTGGCCGGTCCCACCGGCACGGTGGCCCAGCAGCCGCGCGTCCCGGCGCTGCGTGACGCGATGACAGCGCTCGAGGGGACGTTCGTGGCCGCGCTCGAGCGAGGCGACACGCGAGAGGCGGTCTCTGCGCTGCTCGAGCTCGATGCTGCGATCGCCGGGCGGCTGCGCGCCGGAGAGGACAGCCCCGACCTCGACAACGCCAGCTCGATGTTCCGCTCCCTGATCGTGCGGCTCGGCGACGGCGCCGCCGATCGCGGCTCGCGCGCCGTCGTCGACTCGCTCGTCGCCGGACTCGTCGAGGCCCGCGACGTCGCGCGGCTCAACCGCGACTTCGCGACGGCCGACCGGATCCGGGACCGTCTCGTGGCGGCCGGCGTCGAGCTCCGGGACGGCGCGCAGGGCTCCACCTGGATCCTCGAGGGAGCACCGCCGGAGCCCGTGGCCACGGGACCGGCCGCCGTGGGCGAGGCCGCACGCGGCTGACCCTCGGCGGTGCGCGCGCGCACCGGTCGGCTGGGTCGATCTGATCAGGGTCCCGACGCCCAGTACCGGGACGTTCTTCCCGTGGTCCCGGCGCGTGGCCTTGCCTACGTTGGTGTCCGGAGGCAACTCCTCCTCGACCCGCCGGAGACCGACCCGTGCCGAACCCCTTCACCGCCGTCCTGCGTCGCCTCGTGCTCGCCCTCGCGGTCGCCGCGGTGCTCGCGCCCGCGATCACCGCGCCGCCTGCCCGCGCCGCCGACTGGCGGGGCTTCTACACCGACTTCGCGTCCGAGGAGATGATGCGGCTCACCAACCTCGACCGACGCGCCCTCGGCCGGTCGCGGCTCAAGGTGGACCAGTTCCTCGTGTCGCTCGCGCGCGACCGGCCGTTCACCTGTCCCTCGAACGGCGTGTCGTACCGCGGCCGGGCGCGCGACATGGCCGCCCGGGACTACATGAGCCACGCGGTCAAGGGCTGCCACCGCTCCGACGGCTCGCCGTATACCGTCCAGACGATCCTGCGGAAGCACGGGTACGGGACGTACGTCGGCGAGAACATCGGCGTCAACAACTGGCCTGACACCGCGGCCACGTACAGGTTCGGCTGCTCCTCGTCGGGCTCGTCGTGCCACGGTTCCACCACGAGCACGGCGCCCGTCGCGACCGTCCAGCGGATGTGGATGCAGAGCTCGGGGCACCGCTACAACGTCCTGGCAGGCTTCGACCGGTTCGGCTGCGGCGCCTGGGACCGTTCGGACGGGAAGAAGTTCTTCGCCTGCATCTTCGCCAAGGGCGGCCCCAAGCCGATCGACGGCACGGCGCCCTGGGTCTCCGGGGTGAGCGGCGACACGTCGCTCCGCGCCCGCGACCGGTCGACGCTGACCGTCTCGACGAGCGACGGCTTCCGCCTGTCGGACGGGTCGGTCAGGATCGACGGCAGGAAGAAGGCGGGCTGGGCGTACGACCTGAATGTCACCTCGGACACGCGGCAATACACCGTGGACGCCGCGACGCTCTCGCCCGGTCAGCACACGCTGACGTGGACCCTCCGCGACGTGGCCGGCCACCTCACCAGACGGAGCGTCACGATCACGATCCGCTGACGGAGCGTCCTAGGCCGGCGGCTCGGCCCAGATCCCGCGCACGTGCCCGATATGCGAGCGCATCACCGCCTCGGCACCGTCCGGGTCGCACGCCTCGATCCGGTCGAGGAGATCCGCGTGCTCGTGCCACGACGCGAACAGCGCATCCCGGTGTGACTCGTCGCGCAGGCCGTAGAGCCGGGAATGCATCCGGAGCGTGCGCACGAGCTCGACGATGCGCGGGTTGCCAGCCAGCTCGAGCAGCGCCAGGTGGAACTCGAGGTCGAGCGCGACATGCGCCACGAAGTCCCGTCGTCGGGCCGCCTCCTCGATCTCGGCCGCGAGTGGCCGCAGGCGTGCCAGGTCCGCGGGGCTGACGCCCGCGGCGGCGATCGCCCGGATCGTCGGGACCTCGACAAGCGCGCGCAGCTCGGTGACGTCATCGAGCTCCTTGGGGGACGGAGTCGTGACCCGGAACCCCTTGTTGCGCACGATCTCGACGAGGCCCTCCTTCTCGAGGTCGAGCATCGCCTCGCGGACGGGCGTCGCCGACACCCCGAACTGCTCCGCGAGGCTCGGTGCCGAGTAGGTCACGCCGGGTTCGAGCTCGCCCGCCATGACCGCCGCGCGGAGCAGGCCGGTGATCTCCTCGCGCAGGCTGCGGCGCCCGCGCAGGGACGGTAGTCCCGCCGTCGTCGTCACAGCTCGAACCCCTCGGGGAACGGGTCCCGCGGGTCGAGCATGTACTGCGCCGTACCGGTGACCCACGCGCGTCCCGTGACGGTCGGGACGACGGCCGGCAGATGCCCGACTCGAGTCTCCTCGACGAGCCGGCCGGTGAACGTGGTGCCGATGAACGAGTCGTTCCTGAAGTCCTCCCCCACCGCCAGCTGGCCACGGGCGTGCAGCTGCGCCATCCGGGCGGACGTGCCCGTCCCGCACGGCGACCGGTCGAACCAGCCGGGGTGGATCGCCATCGCGTGACGGCTGTGGCGCGCGTCGGAGCCGGGCGCCGCGAGATACACGTGATGGACGCCCGCGATCTCGGGGTTCTCGGGATGGACCGGCGGCTCCGCCGCGTTGATCGCATCCATGATCGACAGTCCGGCCGACATGAGGTCGTCCTTGTGCGCGCGATCGAACGGCAAGCCGAGCTCAGCGAGCTCGACGAGCGCGTAGAAGTTGCCGCCGTACGCCAGGTCGTAGCGGACGTCGCCGAAGCCGGGGACTCGGGCGACCTGGTCGGTCGCGCAGCAGAACGACGGGACGTTGCGGAGCGTGACCGACATCGCGGCGCCGTCCTCCACCGCCACGTCGACGACGACGAGGCCAGCTGGCGTGTCCAGCGCGATCCTCGTCACGGGTTCCGTGACCTCGACCATCCCGGTCTCCACGAGGACCGTGGCCACGCCCATCGTCCCGTGCCCGCACATCGGCAGGCAGCCGGAGACCTCGATGAACAGGACCCCGAAGTCCGCATCCGAGCGGGTCGGCGGTTGGAGGATCGCCCCGCTCATCGCGGAGTGCCCGCGCGGCTCGAACATCAGGAGCCTCCGGACATGGTCGAGGTGTTCCACGAAATAGCGCCGTCGCTCGAACATGGAGGCGCCGGGGATGACGCCGACGCCGCCGGTGATCACCCGCGTGGGCATGCCCTCGGTGTGGGAGTCGACCGCGTGGAAGACGCGGGTGGTGCGCATCCGTCGTTCGTCGCGATCGACGGCGTCAGGCGACGCCGGCCGGCGTTCGCTCGGGCGCGAGCCCGGCGGCGATCGCCGCTTCGGTGTCGCGCCGCACGACCGCCTCCTGCTCGGCGGTGAGCGGGACCCGTGGCGGGCGGCACGCGCCGCCGTACCGCCCGACCAGGTCCATCGACAGCTTGATCGCCTGGACGAACTCGGTCTTCGAGTCCCACCGCAGGAGCGGATGGAGCTGGCGGTAGAGCGGCAGCGCGGCGTCGAGGTCCCGCGCGGTCGCCGCGGCCCACAGGTCGGCACATGCCTGCGGGAAGGCATTCGGGTACCCGGCGACCCACCCCGGTGCGCCGGCGATCGCAAGCTCCAGCACGACGTCGTCCGAGCCACACACGACATCGAGGCCCGGGGCCAGCTCGTTGATCTGGTAGATCCGGCGGACGTCGCCGCTGAACTCCTTGACCGCGACGATGAGTCCCTCGTGGTGCAGCTCGGCGAGGAGCTCGGGGACGAGGTCGACCTTCGTATCGAACGGGTTGTTGTAGGCCATGATCGGAAGGCCGGCCCTGGCCACCTCGCGGTAGTGCGCGACCACCGAGCGCGTGTCCGCCCGATAGCCGTTCGGCGGGAGCAGCATCACGCACTGCGCGCCGGCCTCGGCGGCCTGCTCGGCCCACCTGCGGGCGTCGTCCGCGCCGTATGCCGCGACGCCGGGCATCACGGTGAAGCCGGACGGCGAGGCCTCGACGGTCGTCGTCACGACCCGCGCGCGATCCTCGCGGCTCAGCGTCTGGTACTCGCCGAGCGATCCGTTCGGGACGACGCCATGCGCGCCGTTCGACGCGAGCCATCGAACGTGCTCGGCGTACGCGTCGAAGTCGGGCTGGAGCTCCCCGCGAGCATCGCGCCGCATCGGCAGCGCGGTCGCAACGAGGATTCCATGCCAGGGGACCGTGGTGGGGGTCATCGAAGCGCTCCTGCTGGTGCTCGCGGTTCGTCCTGACGAGGCGGTGCCATGTTACATGGTACTTGTGGGAGAACGGGTGCGAGTATCACCCCGCTCCGGATCGTCCGTCCCGCCGCCCTGTGAGAGCACCGACAGCGGGATGGGCTGGGCGACCGGCCGGGCGGCCATCCCCGCGAGGTCGGCGCGCCCCACCGCTCGCCCGGTCCGATCCCCGACGAGACACGCCATCGCGTAGCCACACACCCGCCCCTGGCACAGCCCCATGCCGGCGCGGGCAACGAGCTTCACGCCCCGCGGATCGGTCGCGCCGAGGTCGTCGACGGCGGCCTCGATGCGCGCCAGCGTCACCTCCTCGCACCGGCACACGACTGTCTCAGGGGTCAGCCAGCCGAGCCAGCCGCGCGGCACCGGAAACGCCTCGTGGAGCGCATCGGCGAATGTCCGTGCACGCCCTCGCCGCGCCCGCGTTCGTCGCGTGGCGGTCCTGTCGACCGGGCGGCCCTGGGCGAACGCGGCGGCGGCGTGGCCTGCGATCTCCCCCTCCGCGAGTGACAGGTCCGCCCCGCCCACGCCCGTCGCCTCCCCCGCGAGGAACACGCCCGGCACTGCGCTCGCCTGGTCGTCGTCGACGAGCGCGACGAGGCTGCCGTCGGCGTCGACGTCGTGGGGGCAGCCGAGCTGCAGCGCGAGCTCGGGCTGCGGCGTGAAGCCATATCCGACCGCGACCGCATCGCACGCGAGCTCGTCCTGCGAGCCGGTCACGATGCCCCACGAAGGGTCGAGCCGCGCGATGCGTACGCCGGTGACACCGTCGTCCCCGAACGCCTCGATCACGGCCGTCCGGGTGCGGTACGGGACGCGGTGCCGCCGCAGCACCCGGAGGTACGCCGCTCCCTCACGCAGCTTGCCGGCGCTGCGGAGCATGGTCCCCGGGTGTCGGGCGAACGCACTCGGTCGCCCGGCCTCGAGGACGCCGACGACGGTGGCACCGGCCTCGGCGAGCCCGGCCGCGACGGGGAGCAGGAAGGGACCGGTACCCGCGACGACCACGCGGCGGCCGATCGAGACCCCGTGGCCCTTGAGGAGCGCCTGTGCCGCGCCGGCGGTGTAGACGCCGGGGATCGTCCAGCCCGGGAACGGCAGCTGCCGGTCGTACGCCCCGGTGGCGAGCACGACCGTGCGGGCCCGAATCTCGCGCCCCTGCTCCCCGGCGAGCGCGTGGATCGTGAACCCGTCCGCCGTCGGCTCGATGTGCCACACCTTGACCTCCGCGAAGTGGACGACCGTGCCCGCGTCGATCGCCGTCCTCACGCCGTCGCGGAGCCGCACCAGCCGCGACCAGTCGTGGTGGGCGGTGCCGTCGTCGCGCTCCCGGTGACGCCAGTACTGGCCGCCGACCCGAGGCGCGGCGTCCACGAGCGCGACCCGCGCATCCGCCTCGACCGCTGCAACCGTCGCAGCGAGTCCCGCAGGGCCGGCGCCGACGACCGCGAGATCGAACGGGGCCGCGGGCGCGCTACCCGTCTCGAACCAGCCACCACGGTCGGCCTCGAGCGCGTCGAGTGGTGCCGCCGCCGACCCCGGTACGCCCGTCGTTGCCCCGACCTCGGGCGGCGGCAGCTCAGACGGCTCGCTCGCCATGCCCCGTCCCGTGCTGGGTGGTCACGATGTCACCGGGCCGAGCCTCTACCAGGCAGGCGCGCTGGTTGGGTCGCCCGTTGATCGTGGCCAGGCAGTCGAAGCACACGCCGATGCCGCAGAACGCCCCGCGTGGCCGGTCACCCACCCGCGTGTGCCGCCAGGAGCGCCGCCCCGCGCCGATCAGCGCCGCCGCAACCGTCTGGCCGGGCTCGACCTCCATCGCCTCGCCGTCGAGCGTGATGCTGAACCCGTCCGTCCTCGGGGGATCCGTCACGCGGGGACGCCGGTGACGAGGCCGGCGGCGAAGCGTTCGGGGCGGAACGCCGCGAGCTCGAGGTCCGGCTGTCGCCCCGCCAGGTGCTGCGCGAGGAGCTCCCCCGTCGCCGCCGCGAGCCCGATCCCGGCACCCTCGTGGCCGCAGGCATGCACGAGCCCGGGTGCGCGAGCGTCCTCCCCGATGATCGGCAGATGGTCGGGACAGTACGGTCGGAACCCGAGATACGTGCGCAGCAGCGAGACGTCGGCGAGGAAGGGGAACAGCTCGACGGCCTGGGCGGCGAGCCGGCGGACGACCCGGAGGCTGAACGTGGCGTCGAAGCCGACGCGCTCCCGGCTCGCGCCGATGAGGACCGTGCCGCCCCGCGTCCCCTCGACGACGACCGAGGTTTCCAGGCTCAGGCCGGACGACGCCACGTTGGCCACGTACTCCGCGGTGTAGACCTTGTGCCGCACGACGCGCGGCAGGGGCTCGGTCACGAGGATGAACCCGCGGCGAGGGAGGATCGGGATCGGCGCGCCGGCGAGTGCTGCGACGTCGCCGGCCCACGTCCCCGCGGCGTTGACAACCCACGGCGCGGCGATCGCCGGCGACTCTGGAGCGTCCGTGCGAACTCCTGTCACCTCCCCCGCCGCGTCACGCGTGATCGCGGTCACCGAGACACCGAGGTGGAGCGTCGCGCCGGCGGCCCGGGCGCGTCTGAGGAGCGCCGCCGTGGCAAGCATCGGCTGCACCTGGGCGTCCTGCGGATACCAGGCTCCGCCCGCGACGTCGCCTGTCAGGTTCGGCTCGAGGCCGGCGAGACCCGCCCGGTCGACTGCCTCGACCGACACGCCTGCGGCGCGCTGCGCGGTCATCAGGGTGCCCAGCGCCGCGAGCGTCGACGGCCGCCGCGCGACGACGACCCCGCCCTTGGGCTCGTACTCGAGTGCCTCGGCGCCGACCTCGTCCGCGATCGATCGCCACCGCGCGGCCGAGCGCAGCGCGAGGTCGAGCTCGGGCCCGGGCGCCTTGTCGGAGACGAGGATGTTCCCCTCTCCGGCGCTCGTCGTACCACCCGCGATGCCGCCGCGATCGACGACCGCGACTCGCAGCCCGAGCGCCGCGACCGCGTCGGCACACGCCG